>JAFEGC010000530.1 GCA_018240265.1 Pseudomonadota bacterium
CTCCTTGGCGGCTTGGCAGGCGCTGTCGGCGGCGGATAGGACCGAGGCCACATCGCCGTTCTCCGTGACGATGGGCACCACGCCCACGCTCGCCCCCAGCCGGAAGGTGCGTTCCTCCCAGGTGAACTTGAAGTTGCGCACCGCCTCGCACAGCGTCTCGGCCGTGCGCATCGCCTCATCCAGCGAACAGCTCTCCAGCAGGATGCCGAACTCATCGCCACCCAGCCGCGCCAGTGTGTCGCGCCAGCGCACCTTGGACTTGAGCAGCGCGCCCACCTGCCCGAGCAGCGCATCGCCGGCGCTGTGGCCGCAGGTGTCGTTGATGATCTTGAACTGGTCGAGGTCGAGATAACACAGCGCGTAGGAGGTCTCGCGCGCCTTGGCGCTTTTCAGCGCGCGCTCCATGCGGTTCTCGAACTCGCGCCGGTTGACGAGGCCGGTGAGCACGTCGTGGCTGGCGTGATACGACAGCCGCCGGTTCAGCTCGCGCGCCTCGCTCACGTCGTGGAACACCAGCACTCCGCCGGAGACGGCGCCGCTCCCGTCGCGGATGGGCGAGGCCGTGCTCTCCACGTAGATTTCGTTCCCGTCGCGCCGGATCAGCAGCATGGGCCGCACCGACTTGATCGAACGCGTGCGGCGGATAGCCACGGCCAGCGGATTTTCCAGCGGCTCGCAGGTCTCCTCATGAAAGGCGCGGAAGATTTCCTCGATCGCCCGCCCCTGGCTGTCTTCCAGGCGCCAGCCGGTGAGCGCCTCGGCCACCGGGTTGATGTAATCCACCACGCCGGTGGAATCGGTGGTGATCACCCCATCGCCGATGCTCTGCAGAGTGATCTGCGCGCTCTCCTTCTCGCGGAACAGCGCATCCTCGTACAGCTTGCGCTCGGTGATGTCGAGTTCCACGCCGACCAGCCGGATCAGCCGGCCCTTGTCGTCCACCTTCGCCTTGGCGCGGCTGATGACCCAGCGCCATTCGCCGCTGGCGTGGCGCATGCGATGCAGGCTCTCGAACAGCGGCGTCTTGCCGGCCACGTGATCGCGGATCGCCGCCTGCACCCGCGACATGTCGTCCGAATGCACCAGCGTGCGCCAGTCCGGCGTGCTGCCCACTTCGTGATCGTCGTAGCCCAGCATGGTCTTCCAGCGCGGCGACATGTACACGCGGTTATGCAGCGTATCGAAGTCCCACAGGCCGTCGTTGGCGCTGTACAGCGCCAGATCGTTGCGCTCTTCCAAATCGTGCAGGTTGGTCTCGATGCGGATGCGGGTGAGACCCGCGGTCAGGCTCGCGCCCAGCAGCTTGAGCAACAAGTGAAGCTGCACGTCCGGGTGCTCGCGCGGATGCGCCCAGGTCAGGCCCAGAAAGCCCACCGGCTTGTCCTGCACGAAGAAGGCGATCATCAATACGCAGCCCACGTGCAGCTGCTCCCAGCTGCGCGCGTCCCGCGCCTGCTCGCGCCGCGGCTTGGCGGTGTCGCGAAGCTCTGAGAGGCGCAGGTGCGCGAGGCGCGAGGCCAGCCACGGGAAATTCTC
>JAFEGC010000531.1 GCA_018240265.1 Pseudomonadota bacterium
TGGGTACAGCGGCGCACCGCACGTGCGCCGGCGGCTGCAGGGTGAGCTGAGATACGCATGTTCCAAACCGTAGCGGTCATCGGCGCAGGGCTCATGGGACATGGCATCGCGCAGGTGTTCGCGCTCGCCGGCTGCACGGTCCGGGTCTACGACACCGAGGCGCGCATGCTGGACTCGCTCCGCACCCGCATTCGCGACAACCTCACCGCCCTCGGCCAGGACGCCGGCGCCGCCGAGCGCGTGACGCCGACCTCGCATCTGGCCGATGCTGTGGGCACGGTGGATTTCATCGTCGAGGCGGGCCCCGAGAATCTCGCCGTCAAGCAGCAATTGTTCGCGGACATCGAGGCGCACGCGCGGCCCGAGGCGATTCTCGCCAGCAACACCTCCGTCATTCCCATCACCCAGATCATGCAGGGGCTCAAACACCGCGAGCGCGCCTTGGGCACGCATTGGTGGAACCCACCCTACCTGGTGCCGCTGGTAGAAGTGATTCGCACGCAGTGGACCGCGGAAGCGGCCATGCAGGCCACCATAGCGGCCCTGTCCCAGGCCGGCAAGAAACCGGTGGCGGTTCACAAGGATGTTCCCGGCTTCGTGGGCAACCGCCTGCAGCATGCGCTGTGGCGCGAGGCCATCGCCCTGGTGCAGAACGGCGTCTGCGATGCCGAAACCGTGGACACGGTCATCAAGGCCGGCTTCGGCCGGCGCCTGGCGGTTCTGGGCCCGCTGGAGAATGCCGACCTGGTTGGCACGGACCTGACCCAGGCCATTCACGCCACGGTCCTGCCCGATCTGGACGTGACCCGCGCTCCGCTCCCCTACCTCGAGCGGCTGGTGCGCGAGGGCAAGCTGGGCATGAAAAGCGGCCAGGGCTTTCGGCGCTGGACACCGGAGGCGCAGGCCGCCTTGAAGCGCCAGGTCCTCGACTATCTGCGCGAACTCAACGACAAGGGTTTGTAACCATGCAAGCCGCGATCGCCGCCACCATACGCAACCTGCCGAGCAAGCCGCGGCCCCTGTCCGATATTTACCGGGAGCACTTGGACGGCTACGTGCTCGCCGACGAACTCGGCTTCAGCCACCTGTGGCTGGCGGAACATCATTTCGCGGACGATGACCACAACCCTTCCGCCCTGCCCATCCTGGCGGCCGTTGCCGCGCGTACCCAGCGCATCCGCATCGGCACCTACATCATCCTGATGGCCTTCCATCACCCCATTCTGGTGGCCGAGGACGCGGCGGTGGTGGACATTCTGTCCGGCGGCCGGTTCGACCTCGCCGTCGGCGCCGGACCCATGCCGGCCGAGTGCGCGGTGTTCGGCATAGACCAGAAAGAAACCTTCGCGCGCACCTACGAGGCACTGGAAATCGTGCAACGCTGCTGGACCGAAGAGGAGTTCAGCCACCACGGCAAGTATTTCAATTTCGACCAGGTGCGCATGACCACCAAGCCCGTGCAGCGGCCACATCCGCCGATCTGGATGGCGGCCGGCGGCCCGCAGAGCGCGCGCAAGGCGGCCGAGC
>JAFEGC010000532.1 GCA_018240265.1 Pseudomonadota bacterium
ATGAAAAAATGGACGGGGAGAAAACGAGTGAGGACCATGATGTTCATATCGCGGTGTCGCGCTGCGGCACTTTTATTCGCCGTACCAATGTTTGCCTTGGTCGCTGCCCGGTCAGACGCGGCGGCCGCGTCGGGTCAGGGTGATTCCGTCGTGGCGTTGGAGGAGGTCGTGGTCACTGCGCAGAAGCGTGCCGAGAACCTCCAGTCGGTGCCGGTCGCCGTGACAGCCCTGTCAGCCGGGGATCTGGAAAAGAATGGCATCACCAACTGGGTCTGGATCCAGGGCATGGTGCCGACATTGGTACTGGATCCAGGCTACGGCAGCATGACCACGCCGAAGATGTTCATGCGGGGCGTGGGCGTGGACAACAATGTATTCAGCTTCGACTCTCCGATCGGTCTGTATGTCGATGGCGTCTATTACGCGCGTGTCATCGGCGGTTTGGTGGATCTGTTCGATGTCGATCGTATCGAAGTGCTGCGGGGACCGCAGGGCACCCTGTATGGCCGCAACAGCAGCATCGGCGCTGTCAGCCTGCATACGCAGCTGCCGCCGCTCGAACAGATGGATTTCAAGATTGCCGCCGGCGTGGGCAGTGAACAACAGCGCAACGCGCAGTTTTCACTGGGTCTGCCGCTGATCACCGACAATCTCGGCATCCGCCTTTCCTACGGTACCCGCAACAACGACGGCTATCAGCGCGAAGGTACCACCGGCCGCAAAGCCATGGGCGATGACGTGAACACCGTCCGTGCCAGCCTTCTGTACAAGCCGAACGACTCCTTCGATGTCACGTTGCGCGGCGACTACATGAAGGACCGTAGCCCCGACGCGGTGGGCTGGCGGTTCCGAAATGCAGACGGAAGCCTGAATCTGGGGGGCGATCCGTACGTGTTCTATGAAAGCGCGAATACGCCCATCCAGCAGAAGACCGATCCATGGGGTGTGTCTGCAACGCTGGCCTGGCACGCGGCAAAGTTCGACGCGACCTCGGTGACGGCGTACAGACGGCTGCGTTTCCGTGATTCAGCCGATGTCGACGGCAATGCGGCGCGCAACAGTTTCGAGGTGTGGCGCCAGGACCTGGATCAGCATCAGTTCACGGAAGAAGTGTTTGCGAGCAGTCGCGGCGATTCGCCTACCGACCTGCGTTGGGTCGTGGGCGCGTTCCATCTGCGCGAAAAAAATGATTTCGCCTGGGCATTGCGCATCTTCGCGCCCCCGCCGACCACGTTCTACCAGCAGGATACCAAGTCGTCCGCGGTGTATGCGCAGGCGACATTGCCGGTCAATGAGAAACTGGCGGTGACCGCAGGCGGGCGTTATACGGAGGAGACCAAGGACCTTACCGCCCAGCAGGCCGAGTTCGATGGCACGCCGGTCCCAGACTTCGATTTTTCAGGGAGAATCAAGTCGGACAAGTTCAACTATCGGGTGTCCATCGACTACAAGCTTTCCGACACGGTTCTGCTTTATCTGAGCGATGCCACCGGCTTTCGCAGCGGCGGGTTCAACGGCAGTTCGACC
>JAFEGC010000533.1 GCA_018240265.1 Pseudomonadota bacterium
ATGTGCGCCTGCCCAGCGAGTTCCAGAATTTCCGCATCGACGATGCGGTCAACATTCCGCTGTATTTCATCCGGCTCAAGGTGAACACGCTGGACAAGAAGACGCCCTACGTCGTGTGCTGCGACACCGGCCGGCGCAGCTCCGCCGGCGCCTACATCCTGAGCGAGCGCGGCTTCGAGGCTTACGTGTTGAAAGGTGGGCTCGCGGCGACGGATATGGCCGGCGTCAAGCGCTGAGGCGCGCCTGCACAAGGTTGAAACAGGCCGACCTTAGACGGCCTGCCGCGCGGCCGATACAGTACTCCGTCGCGAACGCCCGCCGCCCATGGGCGGCGTCGGCCGACTCCGGCGCGTCAACCGCTACATCGTGTGCGTGGGTTTGTCCCCGCCAAGAGCCCCGGCGAGATAGTTCTCGATTTTCTTCTGCGTGTTGCCGCGATCCTGGTCGCTGAACTGCACGCCGATGCCGGCGGTGCGGCGCGAGGACGCGCCCTTGGGTGTCATCCAGATGACCCGGCCGGCCACGGGAAGCTTCTCCTCCTCACCCATCAGGTTCAGCAGCATGAACACCTCGTCGCCCAGGCGATAGTTGCTGTTGGTGGGAATGAACAGCCCGCCATTTTTGACGAAGGGCATGTACGCCAGGTACAGCGCGCTCTTGTCCTTGATGGTGAGCGTCAGAAGGCCGGGTTTGTTGCTTGGATTGCGCAAATCTCAACGGTCCTGAATGAATTGCCCGATCAGCACACCCTCCAGCGCCAGTTGCATGTTGGCGCTGGTGGTGACCAACCGCTTGAGTTCCCGAACCTCGTCCAGGAAGCGAAAAAGCGTGCGTATCTTGGCCTTAAGTAAAGCGCCAGACAAGCCAACTACGTCCACACTTTTGAGACTGGCGGCATCCCCTGCGCTCAAGACGCGCACCCGATCTGTGATCCAGTTCTCAAGCCATCTAAGGCGCAGCGCAAAGTCGGATTTGAGCCAGCGCTCGGCCGCAAGACTCGGGTCGATGCGGGCGGCTTCCAGCTGCGCCAGATCGCGCGACATTTCCTGGTTCAGGGATTGCACGATCTCGGCTGAAAATTCCAGCGCCACCAGCGGCGCGCCCTGCGCCAGCGCCAACCGCAGCGCGGCCTGGGATCGTTCGATGCCCTGCTCACCCAGCCAGGCGATGGCCTGCGCGCCGTCGGGAATCGGCACCGGGAGCTTGTGGCAGCGGCTGGCGATGGTCGCCGGCAGGCGGTGATTCGGCGCCGCGACCAGCATCAGCAGGGTCTGCGGCGACGGTTCCTCCAGGGTCTTGAGAAAGGCATTAGCGCCCGCCGCGTTCAGGCGCTCCGCGCCGAACAGGATGCCCACCTTGTAGCCGCCGCGAAAGCTCGTGTAATGCAGCGCGTCGATCAGCTCGCGCACCTGTTCGATTTTCACCTGTTGCGCATCTTCCTCGCGCTCCACCTGGTGCAGATCGGGATGATTGTCGGCTCGCAGCAGCGCGCAGGAGGCGCACCGGCCGCAGGGCGCGGCCGCCG
>JAFEGC010000534.1 GCA_018240265.1 Pseudomonadota bacterium
CAATACGCTGGCCGGCATCGCCGCCGCCATCAATTCGGCGCCCGGCAACCCCGGCGTCAATGCCTCCATCATCAACACTGCGGCCGGCGCCCGCCTGGTTCTCAACGGCACCAAGACCGGCGCCGCCAATGCCATCACCGTGACCCAGAGCGGCGGGGACGGCGGATTGGCGCAGCTGGTCTACGACCCGGCCAACGGCAACACCAGGCTCACGCAATCGCAGGCGGCCGCGGATGCGCAATTCTCCCTGAACGGTTTCGCTGCGACCTCCGCCAGCAACGAAGTCACTGGCGTCATCGATGGGGTGAGCTTCACCTTGTTGAAGGTCACCGGGGATAACTCCACCACGATCACCGTGGGCTATGACCAGGACGCCAGCAATTCGGCGGTCAGCAATTTCGTTACGGCCTACAACTCGCTGGTAACCAGCGTGCAGGCGCTGACCAGCTACGATGCCACCACCAGGACCGCCGGCACGCTGCTGGGCAATTCCACGGTCAACACTCTCATGTCGCGGCTGCGGCAGATCCTGGGGCAGAGCAACACCAGTAGCACCGGCAGCGTGAAGTCGCTGTCAGATCTCGGTATCACCACCAGTGTGGACGGCACTTTCAGCCAGGACGCGGGGAAGCTCGCCGCGGCGCTCAGCGCCAATCTCACCTCGGTGACCGACCTGTTGTCTGGCACCAACGGGTTGGCCTCGAAGCTCGACAACATCCTGGACCCATACACCTCGGGCGGCGGCCTGCTCGACACCATCAACCAGGGTCTGAACAAGGGCCTGTCGGATGTCAGTGCCAAGCGCACGGCCTTGCAGGTGCGGCTTGATACGTACTCCGCCATGCTGACCAAGCAATTCAATGCCATGGACTCCGCTGTGGCAGCGTTGAAGCAGACCCAGACCTACATCACCCAGGCATTCGAAACCTACACGATCGCACAGAAGAACGGCTGAGGCGAACCGACCCTATGAATCCTCGCAATGCCATGTCGCAGTACCGCTCGGTGCAGAGCCGGGGTGTCGTCACCGACGCCAAGCCCACGCGGTTGATCCAGCTGGCCTACGAGCACCTGCTTGCGCAGCTGGCCGTGACTCGTGGCTGCATGGAGCGGATCGCGAAAAAGCGCGAGCTGCAGGACGTCATCGACAAGGGTAGGGCGGTGGCCAAGATCAACGCGCTGCTCGGGGAACTGGCCGCGAGCCTCGATCTTGCGCGCGGCGAGCACATCGCGCAGAACCTGCTGGCCCTGTATTCCTACATGATGACCCGCCTCACCGCCGCCAATCTGCAGGACGACCTGCGCATCATCGATGAGATCGCAAAGCTGGTGCGAGAGATCAAGAGCGGCTGGGATCAGCTGGTGGAGAGCGGCGCTTGAGCGGCGCGGCGCACATCGGCGTGCGGCGCGCGCTGGAATTGTCGCAGCGGCTGCTCGAGGCGGCGCGCCGCGGGGAACTGCCGGCAGTGATCGACCTGGATGCCGAGCGCTCGGCTCTGTTGCGCGAATACCTGCGCTGCGC
>JAFEGC010000535.1 GCA_018240265.1 Pseudomonadota bacterium
CTCGCGCCAGTAATGATCTTCGCCGCCCACGTTGAGCGCGCAGTTTTCCGGAACCATTAGCGGCAGGTGCGCGACCACGCGTGTGTTGGTGACTCCCTGGTGCGGCAACAAGTGGGTGTCCGGCGTGAACACCGAGAACAGTACTTCGGGCGCGTGCTCGCGGATACGCGACAGCGGCAGGCGTTCGATCGAGGCGGCCGTCACCGGGCAGGCCGCGCAATTGTCCTGGCGGCGCTCGCCGTAGCGATAGAAGTAATAACCGTTCCAGCTCGGCGCGCGCTTCAAGCCGCGCAGATTCTGCTTTTCCAGCTCATCGCTGTTGAACACCCGCTCGCGACCGGCATCCGACCCGAGTACGCCTTCCAATTCGCCGCGGATGAGCCTGGTATTGGCCTCGAGTTCCTCGATGCCGGTGAACAACGTCTTGGGGAAATAAGGCGTGGTCGGCAACCCGGGAAAGAACAGGAAAGTGGGCGCCTGGCGCGGGTCGCCCGGAACCGCGCGGGCCTCGTTCATATAGACCGCTAGGGCGTCGCGGACCCGGCCGAGGGAATCAGGGCCGTATTGCTTGGATAGCGGCTCGAACAGACGATCGAAAGCGGCATGCCTTCCCTTGCGTACGGCGACCACGGCCTGCTCCACCATGGGCCTGAGCGGAGGCGGGGTGGTATCGGCGTTGAGCCAGCGGCCCGCGTTCTGCGCGTCCTGCAGGGCACGCGCATATTGCACCACGGCCTGTTCCGGCTCGTTCGCACGCTCCAGCGCTTCGGCCAGATACAGGCGGGCCACGTGGAAATGAGGGGCCAACTCCACCGCCTTGCGATGTGTCAACAGGGCCGCCTGTGCATCTCCGAGAGCCGATTGCACGCGCCCCAGATGGTGTTGAGACATGGCATCGGATGGATCGGCCGCGACCGCGCGCTGCAGCATCTGCAGCGCGCGATCCGGTGAGCCGTTGCGCAGCGCCACCAAGCTCAGTACGTTCAGCGCTTCGACGTGGTCGGGGTCCTGCTCAAGGACCTGCTCGAATGCACGCTGGGCCTCATCGATGCGTCCTTGCCGCAGGAGTTCTTGGGCTTCGGCCGCCGCTGTTTGAGTCATTGAGAATCGTTCCACCTTGCCGGGCCGGGCGCTTTACGGCCAGCCGCGCTAGGATACGCCATGGCCCTCGGCAATCTCGACCATTTCATCCGTGTATACGATCATAGTCTGGAACCCGCGTTTTGCGAACGGCTGATCCGGAATTTCAACGCCGCCGGAGATTTGCCCAAGCGCAATGGCCGCGGCATCCGCGCCGGCCTGGAGCAGTCCGGCTGGACCGAGCTGAATGTTTCGCGCCAGTCGCCGCGTGAGTTTTTGACGATGTTCCGCAACTGGATGGACCAGGCCCTGGATAGGTACAACCGTGATGTGGGCCTCGCCATTCCCATTCCCAATACGGGCCGTAATTCAGATCTGGTGATGAAACGTTACGATCGCGGCCAGGCAGATCGTTTTCAACTGCATTTCGACTCCATCCAC
>JAFEGC010000536.1 GCA_018240265.1 Pseudomonadota bacterium
CGCTCAGGTGCTATCCTTTTGCGCATTCTCCCCGCCGCACTCGCGCGAATGGCACGGTCTTGCTCGCAGCTCCGGCGTGAGGCCTGACTTGGAACCGTCAGGTGAGTTTTTCTGGTCCCTTCAAGGAGCAATTTGATGTTGAAGTCCGCTGCTGATCTCAAGAAAGAATGGGAAACGAGTCCGCGCTGGAAAGGCGTGACTCGAGCCTACAAAGCAGAGGACGTGGTACGGCTACGCGGCACCGTGCACGTGGAGCACTCCCTGGCCCGTTTGGGCGCCGAGAAGCTGTGGCGCTACGTGAACGAGAAGCCTTTCGTCAACGCGCTGGGCGCCATGACTGGCAACCAGGCCATGCAGCAAGTCAAGGCGGGTCTGGATGCCATCTACCTGTCCGGCTGGCAGGTGGCGGGCGATGCCAACCTCGCAGGCGAGATGTACCCGGACCAGTCGCTGTATCCGGCGAACTCGGTGCCCGAGGTCATCCGTCGCATCAACAACACCCTGCGCCGCGCGGATCAGCTGCACCATGCGGAAGGGCAGGATGCCATCGACTGGTTGAAGCCCATCGTGGCCGATGCCGAAGCGGGCTTCGGGGGCGTGCTCAACGCCTTCGAGTTGATGAAGGGCATGATCGAAGCCGGCGCGGCCGGCGTGCATTTCGAGGATCAGCTGTCCTCGGCCAAGAAATGCGGCCATATGGGCGGCAAGGTGCTGGTCCCCACCGCGGAGGCGGTCAGCAAGCTGGTGGCGGCGCGCCTGGCGGCGGACGTCAGCGGCGTGCCCACGGTGCTCATCGCCCGCACCGATGCCGAGTCGGCCAACCTGCTCACCTCGGACGTGGACGAGCGCGATGCGCCGTTCATCAAATCCAAGGAGCGCACCTCGGAAGGGTTTTTCTACGTGAACGCGGGCCTGGACCAGGCCATCGCGCGGGGCCTGGCCTACGCGCCGCACGCGGACCTGATCTGGTGCGAGACCGGTGTACCCGACATGGAGGAGGCCAAGCATTTCGCCGAAGGCATCCACAAGAAGTTCCCGGGCAAGCTCCTGGCCTACAACTGCTCGCCTTCGTTCAACTGGAAGAAGAAGCTGTCGGATGAGCAGATCGCCAAGTTCCAGCGCGAGCTGGGTGCCATGGGCTACAAGTTCCAGTTCGTGACCCTGGCTGGCTTCCATGCGTTGAACTATTCGATGTTCCAGCTGGCCAAAGGCTACAAGCAATCGCAGATGAGCGCCTATGTGGCCCTGCAACAGGCCGAGTTCGGCGCGGAGAAGGACGGCTACACGGCGACCAAGCACCAGCGCGAAGTGGGCGCGGGTTACTTCGACGATGTGACCCAGACGGTCACCGCCGGCCAGTCCTCCATCACGGCGCTCAAAGGCTCTACGGAGGAAGCCCAGTTCCACAAGGCGCACGGCTAGGCCGCGCCGCGAGGTTCGGTTGCGCTCGGGTTAGTCCAAAGTCCAGCGCGATCAACGGCGGGCTACGCGAAATTTCGCGTA
>JAFEGC010000537.1 GCA_018240265.1 Pseudomonadota bacterium
CAAGGCATCGAGTGGCATTTTAGTGCCGAGGAAAGCCGGCTATTTCCGTCCTTCGAGGCTGCGACTGGCACCACGGCCGGACCCACTTCGGTGATGCGCGAGGAACATGCGCAGCTGCGCGAACTCATGGAGGGCTGCGGGGAAGCGCTGGCCAGCCACGATGCGAATGGCTTTGCAGGTCAGGCTGAAACCCTGCTCATACTGCTGCAGCAGCACAATGCCAAGGAGGAGAACATTTTGTATCCGATGTGCGAGCGTATGCTGGGTTCGGGCGGCGAGGACTTCGCCGCGGACTTTGCCGCGGAGATCGCCGCGCTGTGCCCGTCCTGATCGACGGTCGGGGCCTGCTGCCGCCCGAGCCACTGGAGCGCACCCTGCAAGCGCTCGAAACGCTGCCGGACACCGAGGAACTGCGGTTACTCGTCGCCTGCCATCCCGAGCCGCTGCTGTTCATTCTCGAGGACAACGGCTACGACTGGCAGGAAACGGTGCACGCCGACGGCACCCACGAACTGGTGATCCGCAAAACCCCGCGCGGCTAAAGGAGAGCTTCGAGAGTGCGCACGGTAAATCTTGCGCTGGACCGGGCGCCCTCGCTCAGCGTTACTCTGCCCTTTCTCGCGCTCGCGCCCTGGTTCGCCGTGGCGGCGGGGATTGTGCTCGTGGTGCAGGGACCGGCCGCGTTCGCCTCGCGCTGGACTCCGGACGCGCTGGCGCTGACCCATCTGCTGACCGTGGGCTTCATGTTGCAGTCGATGTGCGGCGCAATGTTGCAGTTCGCGCCGGTAGTAGCCGGGGCACGGATCTGGCGACCGCAGCTCGCGACGCGGCTGGCGCAGGTGCCGATGCTCGCCGGCGGCGCGCTGCTTCCCTATGCGCTGGGCACCAGCAACGGAAAACTGGTGCTACCGGCGGCAACGCTGCTGATAACGGGCATCGGGATATTCGTGCTCTCGCTCCTAGCGGGCCTGTGGCGCTCGCACGCCGGGGCACGCACCAGCTGGCTGCTGTGGTTGGCGCTGGCGGGCCTGGCCGTCACCGCCAGCCTGGGTGCCTGGCTCGGCGCGGGACTTGCCGGACAGGTGACGCTCGCGCTCGTGCCTCTGACCGATCTGCACGCCGCCTGGGGCCTGGGCGGCTGGTCCCTGGTGCTGTTGATCGCGGTCACCTCGGTGGTGGTGCCGATGCTGCAGCTCACACCGCGGTTCCCACGCCGGCTGCAGATCACCTGCGCCACAGTCATCAGCGCCGCGCTCGGCCTGTGGACATTGCGCCTGTTGACCAGCGGATCCACCGACGGCCAGGCGCCGGCCATGGATGTGACGCTGACGGCGGCGGTGATTTTCGCGGTGGCACTGCTGATGCTGATTCTGCGCAGTCGGCGGCCCGTGACCGACGCCAGCTCGCTCTACATTCGCATCGCGACGCTCTCGATCATGCTCATCGGCGCGTGGCGGCTTGCGCTGCTGGCG
>JAFEGC010000538.1 GCA_018240265.1 Pseudomonadota bacterium
CATTCGTCTCGACTTGCGCGACGAGCGCCACGCCGGAACACCCATCGCCGTCGGCTTCAGCGGCACGCTGCGTCCCGACCAGGAAGCTGCCGTGGCGGCGATGCTGAAGCACGATGATGGTGTGCTGTGCGCGCCAACCGCCTTCGGCAAAACGGTAACGGCCGCAGCGATCATCGCCCGGCGCGGCGTCAACACTTTGGTGCTGGTGCACCGCACCGAACTGCTCAAGCAGTGGCAGGCGCGCCTTGCCGCATTTCTGGATGCAGGTAAGGAGGTGATCGGCATCATCGGTGGCGGAAAGAACAAGCCCACCGGTCAGATCGACATCGCGGTGATGCAATCGCTTTCTCGACAAGGCGAAGTCGATGCGCTGGTCGAGAACTACGGGCAAGTGATCGTGGACGAATGCCACCACATCGGTGCGGCGTCCTTCGATGTCATCCTGCGGCGTGCAAAGGCGAAACACGTGGTCGGCCTGACGGCGACGCCGATCCGCCGCGATGGGCAACAGCCCATCATCTTCATGCAGTGCGGGCCGATTCGGCACAAGGCGGCGCAACCACTGGATGCACCGCGCGATCTGGCGGTGACGCCGCAGTTCATCGAATCACCGATTGCTCTGCTGCCGGAGGCGGGCATCCAGGAGGTGTTCCGACATCTGGCACAAGACGCGGCCCGAACGGCGGCGATCGCCAGCGCGGTCACCGACGCCTTCCGGCAAGGCCGCAAGGTGCTGGCGTTGACCGAACGCATCGAGCACATCGACGCCATTCGTGCTGCGTTGGCTGATCAGGTACCGGAGCCGTTCGTATTGCACGGACGGATGTCGAAGAAGCAGCGCGCCGCACTGATCGCCGCACTCGATGCGCTGCCTCCCGATGCACCGCGCGTGTTGCTGGCCACCGGCAAGCTGGTCGGCGAAGGCTTCGACCATCCGCCGCTGGATACCTTGGTGCTGGCGATGCCCGTCTCGTGGAAGGGCACGCTGCAGCAATACGCCGGGCGCCTGCACCGCGAGCACGCCAGCAAGAACGACGTGCGCATCATCGACTTCGTGGACACCGGCCATCCGGCCTTGCTGCGGATGTGGGACAAGCGCCAGCGGGGCTATCGGGCGATGGGATATCGCGTCGATTCGGGTGCGCCGTCTGTGGGCTGTCTATGAAGGGTAATCTCGGCTGGGCAGGGAACCGGAACGGGCGGTAGACACGCTATGCCACTCAGTGGCACAATTGGCCTGATGACGCGAGTATTCAAGACCCGCCACTTCCAGCGATGGATGCGTAAGACGGAGCTCACCGATGCCGTCCTGTGCAAGGCCGTTCAGGAGATGGCAGCCGGCCTGATCGATGCTGACCTCGGTGGCAGCGTGGTGAAAAAGCGCGTCGGTTTGGCGGGACGCGGCAAGCGCGGCGGTGTGCGGACGCTGGTCGCCACCAACAAGGGCAACCGCTGGTTCTTTGTG
>JAFEGC010000539.1 GCA_018240265.1 Pseudomonadota bacterium
TGGTCGGCGCGACGCGCCAGCGCGATGCTGTTGGCCAGCGCCTCCATCGGGCCCTGCCCGCTCGCCACCGGCGACTGATCCAGGATGGATAATTTCAACGCCGCTTCTCCGCCACTGCTTCGACGCCACCATCTGGGCGCCAACCGATGCCAGCAGCGTAACCGAAGAAACGAAAAATGCGGTAAAAGCGAACCGGCGGTGCGCTACACGAGCACACCGCCGATCATCGCATCAGGTCGCGGAACCCGTCCCGGAAGAAGCGTTGGCGCCGGCCGGAGTTGCCGGATATTTGTCGAAGATGAGCTTGACGGCCTGATCGATGGCCCGCCGCGGCTGATCGAGCACTTTGGAATCCAGGGTGCGCGAGGCCGAGCCGGACCATACCAGCGCGTTCTTGGCGCGATCGACCAGGTCGATGGTCAACATGCCCTCGGTCACGGTCTCGATGTCGCGGCCATACATGAAGTCATAGCCGAAGCGCGAGCGCCAGCCCCAGCCATAACCCACGCCCACGCTGGGCCCCGGACGGCTTTCCACCCGGTCGTGCTGGGCGATATGGAAATTGATTTTCAGATCCGGATTGCTGGAGCTGCGCACCAGGCCACGCTGGCTCATCTCCCGATCGATGGCGTCTTCGATGTTGCGCGTGGTAATGGTCATGTAGCCGCGCCGATCGGTGCTCGGTTTCTCGAAGTAATCGTAGGTGTGATAACGGGCCAGATCCGCACCCGGCGCCATTTCCGTGCGGATCCTGGGCAGGGTCTGACAGGCTGCCACCGCCAATGCCAATACGGCGGTGGTCCACAGACCGGCACGCCGGAATTTCCGCTTGGTCATGCGTTTCTCCAATTTCAAGGTCCTGGCCATTCGACCGCCACGCCGGAGGGCCGGTTCCGTCAAGATAGGCAAACCTGGGCTGACACCAGGCTGAATGGGCTCCCGAACCTGCTCAGTTCAACGGCCGGTCCCTCGTCTCCGGCAGGAACAGCGCGCCGATGACGGCGGTGGCGCCGGCGACCAGGATGGGGTACCACAAACCGTAGTAGATGTCGCCGGTCATGGCCACCAGGGCAAATGACACCGTGGGCAGGAATCCGCCGAACCAGCCATTGCCCAGGTGATACGGCAGCGACATGGAAGAGTAGCGGATCCTCGCCGGGAACAGTTCGACCAGCCAGGCGGCGATCGGGCCATAGACGAGGGTGACATACAGCACCAGCACGAACAGCAACGCCAGCAACTGCGGATACGCGATGGAATCGGGATGAGCGCTGGCGGGGTAACCGGCCGTCTTCAATGCCACGGACAACGACTTGGCGAAGGCGTCCGATTGCGCCTTGAACTCACCGGGGTCGAGCTGCCTGCCGTCGAACACGTTCAACGCCGAACCGCCGATGTCGAGGCGGGTGGGTGCGCCGGTCGGCGCATGCACCACCTGATAAGGCACGCCCGCCTTGGCCAGCG
>JAFEGC010000053.1 GCA_018240265.1 Pseudomonadota bacterium
TACGCGAAATTTCGCGTAGCCCGTTTTTTTTGGTTTCATTGCGGCATGAGTACGATTTTCGACATCAACTGCCGCCGCTGCCCGCGCCTGGCGGGCTTTCTCGATACGGTCCGGGAAAAGCACCCCGACTACCACTGCCGGCCGGTGGCGCCCTTCGGTGACGAGGCGCCGCGCATCCTGATCGTGGGTCTCGCACCCGGGCTGCACGGCGCCAACCGCACCGGCCGGCCGTTCACCGGCGACTATGCCGGCATCTTGCTGTACGAGACCCTGTACAAGTTCGGACTGTCCAGCGCGCCGGTCTCCATATCCCAGGACGATGGGCTGATGCTGCGCGGCATACGCATCACCAACTCGGTCAAGTGCCTGCCGCCGGAGAACAAGCCCGAACCGCGCGAGGTCACGCAGTGCAACGACTACCTGCGCGCGGAGCTGGAATGGCTGGCCGCGACGCGCGTGCTGCTGGCGCTGGGGTTGGTGGCGCATGGCGCGGCGCTCAAGGCTCTCGGGTTACGCAGTTCCGCCTACCGCTTCGCCCATGCCGCCGAGCATGCGCTGCCTGGAGGACGGACGCTCCTGGATTCTTATCATTGCAGCCGCTACAACACGCAGACGCGCCGGCTCACCACCGCCATGTTCGAAGACGTGGTGGGCCGCGCGGTGAAACTGGCCGAACGGGCATGAACGCCCCCGCTTTCGACGCCAAGGCCTTCGTCGAGACCCTGCCGGGGAAGCCCGGCGTGTACCGCATGCTCGACCTTGCCGGCACGGTGCTGTACGTGGGCAAGGCGCGCAATCTCAAGAGCCGGGTGTCGTCTTATTTCCAGCCCGGCAACATCGCGCCCAAGGTGCAGGCGCTGGTGCGGGCCACGCACCACATGGAAGTGACCATCACACCCTCGGACACCGAGGCACTGCTGCTGGAAAACAACGTGATCAAGAAGCACCGGCCGCGGTTCAACGTGCTGCTGCGCGACGACAAGAGCTTCCCCTGGCTGCGCCTGAGCCTGGACCATGAATTCCCGCGGTTGACCCTGTATCGCGGCTCGCGCAAGGAAGCGGGGCGCTACTTCGGCCCCTATCCTTCCGCCGGCGCGGTGCGCCAGACCCTGCATCACCTGCAGAAGCTGTTCCGCCTGCGCAACTGCGAGGACAGCTACTTCGCCAACCGCTCGCGGCCCTGCCTGCAGTACCAGATCCAGCGCTGCACGGCGCCCTGCGTGGGGCTGATCTCGCGCGAGGACTATGCGCGCGACGTCACCACCACGGTAAAGGTGTTGGAGGGACGCAGCAACGAGGTGAACGAGGAGCTGGCGCACGACATGGAGCAGGCGGCGCAGAAGCTGGAATTCGAGCGCGCGGCGCGCATCCGCGACCAGCTCGCCAGCCTCAAGGCCATCCAGGCGCGCCAAGCCATCACCTCCGATGAGCGCCACGACGCCGACATCATCGCGCTGGCGAGCGCCAACGGCCTGCACGCGGTGGCGCTGCTGTTCGTGCGGGCGGGGGAGAGCCTGGGCAGCACCACGTTTTTTCCCACTGCCGCGTTCGCCGAGCGCGAGGAGATACTGCGCGGCTTCCTCACCCAGTATTACCTGGAGCGCGAGGCGCCGGCCGAGATCATCGTGGAGCAGCCGCTGGAGGAGGGCGAGCTGCTGGAGACCACCTTCAGCGAGCGCTCGGGCCACAAGGTGCGCATCGCCAGCGGCGTGCGCGGCATCCGCGCGCGCTGGTTGCACATCGCCCAGACGAACGCGGCCGAGAGCCTGAAAATGCGCGCCCTGGCACGCAGCAATCTGGACGAGTCCTTCGAGGAACTGCGCGCCACGCTCGGGCTCGAGCAAGCGCCGCGGCGCATCGAGTGCTTCGATATCAGCCACACCGGCGGTACCGATACCGTTGCTTCCTGCGTGGTGTTCGGACCGGATGGCGCGATGAAGGCGGATTACCGGCGCTTCAACATCGGCGGCATCGAGCCAGGAGACGACTACGCCGCCATGCACCAGGCCTTGTTCCGGCGCTACCGGCGCGTGAAAGAGGGCGAGATCGCCGCGCCCGATCTGCTGCTCATCGACGGCGGCAAGGGACAGCTGGCGCAGGCCGACCAGGTGCTGAAGGAACTGCAGGTGCGCGACGTGCTGCTGGTGGGTGTAGCCAAGGGCGCCGATCGGCGTCCCGGACAGGAGCGGCTTTTCTTGTTGGAGCGGGAGCTGCCGATTATACTTGACGGTGATTCGCGAGCCCTGCATCTCATCCAGCGCGTGCGCGATGAGGCACATCGATTTGCGATTTCTGGTCACCGCCGCAAGCGCGCCAAGCGGCACAACCAGTCGATTCTGGAGACGATTCCCGGACTCGGTCCCGTGAAGCGCCGCGAACTGCTCAAGCAGTTCGGGGGCATGCAGGGCATCCTGCGGGCCGGCACACAGGACCTGTCCGGCGTCCGCGGCGTGGGACCGGAATTAGCGCAAGTGATCTATGAACATCTCCACCCAGGCGGCTGAGATCAAGTCCCCCTTCAACCTGCCCAACGCGCTGACTTGGTTCCGCATCCTGATGGTGCCGGCCATCGTGGTGCTGTTCTACCTGCCGTACACCTGGGCGGACCCAGCTGCCTGCGCCGGCTTCGCCATCGCCGGCATTACCGATACGCTGGACGGCTACTACGCGCGCAAGTGGCAGCAGACCTCGCGCCTGGGCGCCTTCCTCGACCCCGTGGCGGACAAGCTCATCGTGGCGGCCGCGCTGGTGCTGATCGTGAGCAAGGACCCGCGCTGGTTCGTCGTGCTCATGGCCATCGTCATCATCGGCCGGGAAATCGCAGTATCGGCGCTGCGCGAATGGATGGCCGAGATCGGCGCGCGCGGCAAGGTGGCGGTGTCGGGGTGGGGCAAGATCAAGACCATCGTGCAGATCGTGGGGCTGTCGATGATGCTGTTCCGACAGGACCTGTTCGGCCTGCCCATCTACCGCATGGGCCTGGCGCTGAGCATGGTGGCGATGCTCCTGACACTGTGGTCCATGATCCTGTACCTGCGCGCGGCGTGGCCGGAATTGCGGGGCAGTTCAAGGCGTTAGCTGCGCCGACCGGTCGGCCGGTGCGCCTGTTTTCCTTGACTCCGGCCGCCGTGGCCCTACAATTGCCGCTCGCTTCGATGCGCGGGAATAGCTCAGTTGGTAGAGCGCAACCTTGCCAAGGTTGAGGTCGCGAGTTCGAGCCTCGTTTCCCGCTCCAATCCAAGCACGCTCCGGCACGCCGGAGCCGCCCGCGGCACGTTCCCAGGGCTAGGTGGCAGAGTGGTCATGCAGCGGACTGCAAATCCGTGTACGCCGGTTCGATCCCGACCCTAGCCTCCAATTCTCATCGCTTTTGCGACCATCCCGGAACACGTGTTACACCTACCTCAAGGCGCAGCGTCGTAGTCGCGGATGTCAAGGCGGCGCGGCGTCGTTGCATCCGCCGCACATCGTCCGCCACCTGCTTGCGCACCGGCGCATCCAGGTACATGGCATGTCCGCCGGCGTAGCAGCGAAACACGATCGAGCCCGCGATCGAGGCCGGCAAGCGGCGCTGCGTCTCCTCACCGACGGCGCAGGGCAGGAAGGAGTCGTACAGACCGGCGGCGATCAGCACGCGCAGGTGCGGATTCAACGCCAGCGCTTCCTCGGTCGCCGGCAATGGCGCGCCGAGTCTCGGCGGTCCATCCCCGTTGGCCTGCGCCGCTTCCATCGCCGCCTTGATCTGTTCGGATGAGAGTTTTTCCGTGGCATAGTCCCACCGCTCGCCGACCGTGGTGGGGTAGGTGCCGTTCGGAGCAAACCCTTGCGTTAGTTGTTCCAGCCCGATGTAAGGGAGCGAGGTTCGGTAACCGATGTCGTGGCGCAGATAGTCGAGCATCGCCGCATCGTTCTGCTGTCCGGGCGCGGCGGTGCGTCGCAGGTCGAAGATATACGGGGTCAGCCCACGATCCTTGAGCAGCCGGCGCCGGAATTCACCCGGGCTCACGGCGAGCGTGCGCGAATCCACCGCCTCCGGCGCCACACCGATGTAAGCACTGAGCTGTTCGATGATGGCGCGACGCTCATCGTCGCTCAAGGCATCGCGCCGAAGCAACGCGGGCGCGTAGGTCCGATGCACCCACTGCGTGACTTCGCGCCGTACCTGCTCGACCGACGCGCCAGCCGCCGCCGTGCCCTTGCCGTAATGCAGGGCCGCCGTGGCCATATCCACCGCCGGCAGTGCGGTGCGTAAGGAAGCATCGAGGTATTCGTGACTCAGACCCCAGCCACCGGAGATCAGGAAGATGCCGTCCACACGTACCTGCCGCTGCAGCAGGGCGTAGGCGACGCTGGCCGCGCGCCGCGCCCCCCAGCTCTCGCCGGCGAGATAAAGGCCCGTCTCTTGCGTGGCGTGCAGCAAGCGCCAGGCACGCACGAATTCCGTGACTGATGCGACATCGCCGCGGGTGCTGTAAAACTCGTCGGCATACTCCGGGCGCGCCGGTCGGCTGAAGCCGGTGCCGATCGGATCGACGAATACCAGGTCGGTGTCGGTAAGCCAGGTCTGCTCATTGTCCCGCAGACGGCCGTCCTCGACGCGGCGCGGACCCGCGGCCGAAAAATGCAGCAATGACGAGTCCGCGCCCGGACCGCCGTTCCATACGAACGTCAGCGGCCGGCGCTTGGCGGGCGAAGGCACGCGATAGGCGGTGTAATACATGTACCCATGCGCAAGCCCGGTTTCGACATCGGCGATCGCGACCCGGCCGGCTTCGGATTCATAGCGCAGGGTACGTCCCTGCACCTGGATCGTATGCGCGCGTGTGACCACGTCGGTGAGCTCTGGGCCGCTGGCCTGGGCCGCAGCCATGAGCGACAGGGCGATGCAACCAAGCAGGCAGGCACGCAACCGTGGAAGAGATTTCATGGATGCGTCCCGGCTGGCTTAGCCGAGGTGAGGCGGGGCGGTGGAGCAAACGGCGTAATGCCCAGCGCCGCATGCAATTCCGCCGGGTAGTAGACGACACCGTCCTTCACCACCATGAGTATCGCATGCAGCGCGCGGATATCCTGGGACGGATCGCCGGGAGTCAGAAAGAAATCCGCGCGCTTGCCGCGTTCGATGCTGCCGTATTGCTGGTCGCGGCCCAGGTAGCGGTCGCAGTCATAGGTGGCCACGCGCAGCGCCTCACCGGGTGACAGGCCGGCTTTGACGTACAGCTCGAGTTCCCGATGCAGCTGGAAGCCGATGATGTCATCGGTGCCGGGCCAGAGCGGGATCTGCTGACGATGGAGCAAGGCCAGAGTTTCGATCACCTTGTCGAAGGCGCGCTCGTAGCGCGCCTCGTCGGCCTTGTCCTTGAAATTCACATAGGAACGGCGCCGGTAGCGCTGGTAGCCGATGGGCATGTGATCGAGGTACGCGGCCGCGCCCTCGGCCACTGTACCGGCGCGGCTCAGCATGAGCTGCTCGACGATGGCGGCCGTGGTATCCAGGCCCGCATGTTTCTCCTTCATCAGCGCGAGGGTGTGCGCCACGCGCGCATCCGACAAATCCAGATCGGCGGCGCGGGCCATCGCCGTCAGACGGAGCGGCGAGCGCGTATCCTCGCCGGGCTGCAACAGCCAGCCGAGCATCAGCTGATTGATGTGCGTGATCTCGTTGTAGCCATCCTCCAGCATCCGGTCGGGAGTGGCGAATGCCGGGATGTGCCCGGTGGTGCGCAACCCCAGCCGACGCGCCTCCGCGGCCAGCGGCTTCACCCAGTCCGGGTTCATGGAATTGTAGATCTTGATCTGGATGTAGCCGCGATCGGCGTACCAGCGCACGTCCTGCAAGGCCTCATCGAGGGTGTCCGGGATGAAGCCGAGGCGGGCGGAGAACGGGCTGCGGCCTTCGATGAAACCGGAGGGGATGATGTGCGGCCCCGGTACCTCGCCGGCCTCGATGCGTTGCATCAGGTCCGCCAGCACCGCGTTTTCGTTGCCCATGTCGCGCACCGAGGTGATGCCCAGCGACAGATAGAACAGGCCGCTCCAACGGTTGCTGTGCGAGTGCATGTCGTGCAATCCCGCCACCAGCGTACCGCCATCGCCATCGATCTCGACCTCCTCCGGCGGCGTCGGTGCGGCGCTCTCCGGTTCGATCGTGGTGATCCGGCCGCGGAAGAACACCACCGACGCCGGATCGCCGGTGCGGCCGGTCGCCGGGTCGAACACCTTGACGTGGCGGATACGCACCGGCGCATCGAAGCGATGCGCCGAGTGCTGCTGCACCTGCTGCATGCGTCGCAGTTCCAATTCCTCGCCCAAACGCCGCAGTTCCGCATAGGCCGATTCGTAACCCGCTCGAACCACGATTTGAGCGTCGAGCACGGCGAAAGGCTGGCCATGCCGGTCCATCAGGATGAGCTTGGGTACCCGTTCCACGCCGGCGACGAAGTAGGCATCCGAGCGTATCGCGGCGGCACCCGACCCCACGTGCACTTCGCCGAGGCGGTCCAGATGCAATCGGCCGCGCGGCAGCACCTCGATGCCGTCGGCGCGCGCCCGGGTCATGGCGGTGACGTACAGGCCCAGGGCCCAGGGACTGGCATCGTTGCCGATGTACGGCATCGGTGCCGGCGTTGGATGTTCACCCTGGTCCGCCTGGCTGGTCCAGGACTGGAGGCCGTTCTTCCAACTCATCTCCTCGTGCACCGCGCCGCCCATCTCGGAATGCCCATCGATGCGCCAGGCCACCGGCAGACCTTGCGCGTCGAGTATCAGGTGCTCCTTCGTGCCGGGACCCCTGCCGTTGTTGCGGACGTCGTAATCGAGATCGATGGTCTGCCCGTTGCGCACCACGTCGAGGTGTCCGACCTTCTCGCCGTTCGACAGTACGACGTAGTGGGTGGTGGATGCCGCCGGCGAGGAAACGTTCGCGGCCACGCATAGAAGGGACAGGGCTGCTGGCAGGAATCGCATGGGCAAGCTCCGGGTCAATGGGGTGTCAATGGCTGGCGGCGCGATGCACGCAAGCCGTGGCGGCCAGATCCTGGACGATATGGCCGAGCGATTTGTACACGGTGAGCTCGTCGCGATGTTGCCGGCCCGGCACGCGACCGAGCAGCACGTCGCCGATTTCCGCCACGATGTGCGCATCGCCGACCAAGCCCGCCTGTTTCGCCAGTGCGAACTCGGCCGCTGCCACCAGCGCCGAGCGACGGTAGTCGGCGATGAAGCGTGAATCGCGTACCAGCGGACCGTCGATCTCCACCGGTCCGAGGAAGCTCGAACCCACCACGTTCAGGTGGGTGCCGGGCCGCACCCATTCCCGGAACAGGATCGGCGCGCTGGCGCCAGTGACCGTGCAGATGACATCGGCGGCCTGTGCCGCCGCGCGGCCATCCCCGGTCACCTGGATGTCGAGTGCAAGGAGCGGCGCCAGTTCGCGCCGTAACGCTTCGGCCCGGGATGCATCACGGCCCCACAGCAGCAGGCGCTCGAAATTTCGTACGCGAGTCACCGCCAGCGCATGCGAACGCGCCTGCGTGCCGGTGCCGAAGATCGACAGCACGCGCGCGTCTTCGCGCGCCAGCACCGCGGTGGCTACCGCGCTGGCGCAACCCGTGCGGATGGTGGTGATGGCTTCGGCATCCGCGATGCATCGAACTGCACCGTCGAGCCGATCGAACAGCACCACTACACCGCGATGCGCCGAACGGCCGGGTCGGTCGGGATCGGCGAACACGCTGACCAGTTTGGCGCCGAAGCCCAGATCGCGCCGACCGACACCGGGCATCAGTCCGAACAGTTGCCCAGGCGCCAGCGTGACGATGCTGCGCAGCGGCTGTTCGAAGCCATCCGCGGTGAGGGCGGCCATGGCCTCGCGCACGGCATCGATGCAGGCGCCGATGTCGAGCAGCCGTACGACATCGTCGTGTGAGTACAGCGGAACCGCGAAATGGCTCATCGGATCGCGGTGATGAAACGCCGCAGGTCGCCGGCCAGCGCCTGGCGGCTGGCCGATCCGAGATAGGGCATGTGGCCGGACTCGTAGTAATGGAACTCCACGCGTTCGGGCGGTATCGCCGCGTGAGCCAGCGTGTATTCAGCCATGCCCAGTGTGGTCACCAGATCGAAATAGCCCGCGCCGACGAACACGCGCAGCGCCGGGTTGTGATTGGCCGCGACGGCGAGATCCTGCGCGAAATCGCGGGCCATCGGCACGCCGACGCCCATGCCATAGTCCCACTTCGAGTTCACGTCACGGAAGGCGATGGCCTCGTATTGCAGCGGCAGATCGATGCCGAGGCCATTGCGGGCATAGTCCGCCCAGCTCGCCACATAGGCGGGTACATACTGGCTCATGGCGGGATCATCCCCGACCGGATCCTGCCCGGCACCGGCCAGCGGCAGGGTGTAGCGGGAGTCGTACAGGCCGACCCGCAACCCCTCGTTCGCCAGCAGCGCATGCGCGAACTCGCCGATCGGTACGCGCAGATCGTGGTTCAGCACGGTCTGACGATCCAGGCCAATGAGCTGGGCCAGTTGCGCGGCCACCGCGGCGCTCGCGGTGGGGTCGAGACGGTTGCCGGCATACAGCGCGGGCAGGAGCGTGTCGCGCGCGAACCGGCGCGCGGCCTCTGCCTGGCCGGCAGGTGTGCAGGTGCCGCCGACCTTGTGATGTTGGCAGGCGGTCGCCGCCAGTGTTGGCAGCGCTGTGAGATAGGAGCGGTCTGCCGCATCGCCCTGCATGTCCATCGCCTGCCCGAGCAGTATCACCCCGTTCAGGGACAGTCCGTCCATGCGACCCGTGGCCATCGGCCCGCCCGCCAGGAGCTTGGCCACGACCGCAGCCCGGATGGTGCCGTAGCTCTCCGAGACGATGTACTTCGGAGCATTCAGGCGGCCGTGATCCTTCAGCCAGTCGCGCATCAGATCCACCGTCATGCGCGCATCGGCCTCGGTGGACAGAAACTGTTCCGGCTTGCCCGCCGCCAGGATGCGGCTGTAGCCGGTGTCCGGCGGATCGATCAACACGATGTCGGCCACGTCGAGGATGCTCTGGGCATTGTCGAGGTAGCGGAACGGCGCCACCACATTGGGTCGGTTCGGTTCGCCGGTGTCCACGCGCACCGGCCCCAGCAATCCCATGTGCAGCCAGATGGAGGACGAGCCCGGCCCGCCGTTGAACGCGAATACCACGGGCCGCCGCGCGCCGGCCGTGCCCGTGTCCGCACGCAGATAGGCCATGGTGTACACGCTGGCCGTGCGTTGTCCGGCCGCATCGGTCAGCAGGTGTTCCTCCACCAGCGCGCGGTAGCGCAGGCGGGTGCCGCCGAACGTACCCTCATGCGTGGACTCGAAGCGATGCGGTGGCGCCGCATGCTCGACGCCGGCGGCGGGAGCAGGGGGAGGCGCCGAGCCGGAAAGCGCCTGCCCGATCAGGCCGGCTGCCATGAGCATCGCGTTACCGACGCGCGCACAGCCGCGCAACAAGTCTTTCATTTCACCCACTCCCGGATATCCTCGCCGATGGCGCGCGCGGTCGCGGCCACCGAATAACCCATGTGTCCGCCATCGTAGAAGCGCAGCCGCGTTCGCGCCGGGTCCCAGCCGGCCTGCGCCACCAGCAATTCCGCGGCGCCGACCGTGGTGCTGGTATCGTACCAACCATTCGCCACCACGACCCGCAGCGACGGATTCACCGCCATCAGCTTGGTGATGCGTTGCGCATAGGGCCAGTCGCCGAACGGCGTCTTGCTGCCGCTCCAATCCCAGTCCTCGAGCTCCGCCACGGGAGAACCGGTCAGATAGGGCTCCGGCCAATTGAGATGCAACGTCTCACGGCGATAGGTCTCGAACAGTTTCGCCACCGTGGCCGGCAGGACATTGGAGGGATCATCCGCGCGCCCCTTGGGTCCCACCGGTGCGACGTACCGCGCATCGCTCCGCCCGAGCAGCAAGCCGCGGTCCTTGAGCAATTCCAGGCGAAACTCCTCCTTGGTGATGCGCAGCGTATGCGCCAGATACCAGGCCGCCGGGATGCCGCTGAATTGTTCCAACCGCGCGGCAATGCGTTGTTGTTCCGCCGCCGGCAGACCGTTGCCCTGGAACAGCGCCGGCAGATACTCAGTGCGCGCAAACGACCGCGCTTCATCGAGGAACACCTCCTGGGTCTTCCCGCCGTGATCGACATGCCCGTGATACCAGGCGATCGCCGCCAGCGTCGGCAGCGACACCGCGTAGCTCACGATGTTCGCCGGGCGTTGCGCATACTCAATGATGTTGACAGCCTGCCCGTAGAGAAATACGCCGGCAAGATGAAAAGTCGCGGGCGCATCCGCCACCTGTCCCGCGATCTCGGCGGCGCGGTTGGTGCCGTAACTTTCGCCGAACACATATACCGGCGAGTCGGCGCGGCCATGCGCGGCAAGCCACGCCTTGATGAAGGCGACGAATTGCTGCGCATCCGCCTTGACCGAGTAATAGGCATCGGGCCGCGTGCCGGCAGCCACCCGGCTCCAACCGGTGGAGGCGGGATCCACGAACACGAGGTCGGTGACATCGAGCGGCGAATACTCGTTTTCGACGATGCGAAAGGTGGCCGGGTCCGCACCGACCTGATCCGGGATGGCCACGCGGTACGGGCCCAAGCCACCGAGATGGACCCAGGCGGATGCGACGATCGGTCCGCCGTTGAACAGGAAGGTCACCGGGCGGCGCGTCGTATCTTTTACGCCATCGCGTGTGTAGGCGAAGCTGACGATGCGCGTCTGTCCACTGGGATCGGCGACGTCGGAGCCTTCGACCGTGGCCGTGTAGCGGATCTTCTGGCCGTTGAAACGGCCCTTCAGATGCGTGACCACGGCCGCATGCGGACCGACGGGCTGTTGGATGGCCGAATCGGGCGCTGCCCACGCCGGAACCGCCATCGCCGGTGTCAGTAGCAACCAGGCCATCAGGATTCGCATCGTCGTGCTCCCAGGAGGTATCGGGTCGTCAGCGGTTACGGCGGCGGTGAGCCTGCAAGGCGGCGGTCAGCCGCAGCAGCGCTTCCCGCAGCTTGTCTGCCGGCTGGCCGAATCCAATCCGGATATGGCCGGGCGCGCCGAAGTATTCGCCGGGCGCGACATACACGCCGTGTTCGCGAGCGCTACCGGCCGCGAAGGCCGCGGTGTCCTCGATGCCCGCCAGGCGCGGGAAGTAAATGCAGCCGTGGGCTGGAAGTTGTCCGGCCACGAGCCCCGCGGCCAGCCATTGCTCGTGCTGCTCCCGCATCAGCGGCCGGGATGCGGCCAGGATGTCCTGCCAGTAGCGATCGTAGCCTTCCGGCCGTTCGAGCACCAAGGCTGCGATCGAGTGCGCGAGCTTGGATACACCGAATTCGCTTTCGTTATAGAGGCGGCGCACCGGCGCCAGCATCTTCGGATGGGCAACGGCCCAACCGCATCGCAGGGTGCTCAGCCCGTAGTTCTTGGTGAGACTGCCGATGCTGAAAAAATTCTCGCCCAGCGTGGCAGCCGCCCGCCGCCCCGGCCCCGCATAGTCCGCGTAGACCTCGTCGACCACGACGCAGGCGTCGAGCCGGCGAGCCAGCGCGCCGATCTCGCGCAGCGCCGCGGTATCCGCCTGCGCACCGGAGGGGTTGTGCAGATCGGTGCACACGATCAGTCGCGTGCGCGGCCGGATCATGGCCGCCACCTTCGCCGGATCGAGCGCGAAATCCGGAGCGCTGCGTTCGAAATAATCCACCGCGACACCCAGCATGCCGGCGAGGATCACGAACAGATCGAAACCCGGAGTTTCGACCAGGACCCGGTCGCCGGGCCGCAGCAGGGCACGGTAGATGAGCGAGAGCGCGCTGCTCGCGCCCGTGGTGCACAGTACCGAGTCGGCATCGACACCGTAACGCTGTCCGAGCCGGGATACGACATATGGGTTGCCGCTCACGAAGGTTCCTGCATACCGTTCGGTGAACCCATGGCCGAAGGCCTGTGCGCAGGT
>JAFEGC010000540.1 GCA_018240265.1 Pseudomonadota bacterium
TGGTCCTCCAGCACCTCGCGCTTGATGTAGGTGCGCTTGCTGCGCACTTCCACATTTACGGTGCGCGCCCGGCCCTGCGAGCTCGCCAGTTTCAGCTCCGATTGGGACTTGCGCTTGAGCGTGATCTTGCGCGGCGCGGTATCGCCGGAGGGTTCGCTCCCGTGGCTGCGGCGCAGGTGCGTCAGCAGCTCATGCTTGGCCTCCTCGCTGATCATGTCCTGCGCGCCGGCCACCTTGATGCCGGCCTGGTCGAGCTGCAGCAGCAGCCGGTCCACCGGCACCTTCAACACCTCGGCAAATTGAGCGACCGTGACATCCGCCATAACGTTCTTCCTCAGGACTTCGCTTCGTCCGCGAACCAGTGTTTGCGGGCTTCGAGAATCAGTTCAGCCGCCTTCTTCTCATCCATGCCGGTGTACTCGACCAGTTCATCCACCGCGAGATCGGCCAGGTCGTCGCGCGTCTTCACGCCCTTGCCGGCAAGCTTGCGCGCCGGCACCTCGCCCACCAGATCGATGAGATCCGCGGTAGCCTCGCCACCGTCGAGCGATTCCTCGCTGGCGATGGCTTGCGTGAGCAGCACGTCGCGGGCGCGGTTGCGCAGTTCCTTGATGATCTCCTCGTCGAATTCCTCGATGCCGGCGAGCTCGCTGGCCGGCACATAGGCGATTTCCTCGATGGTGGAAAAGCCTTCCTGCACCAAAATGCTGGCGACATCGGCATCCACGTCGAGCTGCTTCATGAACGACTCGCGTAGCGCCAGCGATTCGCTCTCGCTCTTGGCCTCGGCCTGCGACTCGCTCATGACATTGAGCTCCCAGCCGGTCAGCTCGCTGGCCAGGCGGATGTTCTGGCCGCCGCGGCCGATGGCCTGCGACAGCTTGTCCTCCGCCACCGCGATGTCCATGGAATGCGAGTCCTCGTCCACCACGATGGAGGTGACCTCGGCCGGTGCCATGGCATTGATGACAAACTGTGCCGCGTTGTCGTCGAACGGAATGATGTCGACACGCTCGCCGGCGATTTCGTTGGACACCGCCTGCACGCGCGAGCCGCGCATGCCCACGCAGGCGCCCACCGGGTCGATGCGCGGGTCGTTGGAGCGCACCGCGATCTTGGCGCGCACGCCCGGATCGCGCGCCGCGCCCAGGATGTTGATCAATCCCTGCCCAACCTCCGGCACCTCCAGCTTGAACAGCTCGATCAGGAACTCAGGTGCGGTGCGCGACAGGAACAGCTGTGGACCACGCGGCTCGGAGCGCACTTCCTTGAGAAAGGCCTTGATACGGTCCTGCGAGCGCACTGGTTCGCGCGGGATCATTTCCTCGCGCGGCACGAAGCCTTCCGCGTTGGCGCCGAGATCCACATAGATGCCGTTGCGATCCACACGCTTGACGATGCCGCTGACCAGCGTGCCGGCGCGGTCCTTGTAGGCATCCACCACCTGCGCCCGCTCG
>JAFEGC010000541.1 GCA_018240265.1 Pseudomonadota bacterium
CGGCACCTTCCTGCCGCACGACGCCGAGGTCAGTCCCCGCGACGGCCTGGTCTACATCGCCGATCAATTCGGCGACCAGATCGCCATCACCGATCTGGCGACGGGCAGGACGCGGCTGATGCCGGCGCCGCACGAGGGCATGACGGTGGGCGGCAAATTCGCGCGCTTGAACATACCGGCCATGGGCGATGCGGCCTCACGCCTATACCGCGGTCCGCATTCGTTGGCGATAGGGCCCGATGGGCGCTGGTACACCACCGACACCTTCGCCACGCAGATCGGCGTGTTCGACCCGCGCAGCGATGCCTGGGTGCGCTCGTACGACATACCGGACGGCCAGAATCCCAGCCTGTATCCGCACACCATCCGTTTCGATGCGCAGGGCGTGGCCTGGTTCACCTTGGCATTCTCCGAGCAGATCGGGCGGCTCGATCCGCGTTCGGGAAGCGTGCGCGTGATCCAACTGCCCGCGGGAAAATCCCTGGGCGTCGCCGCGGGCACGGTGCCCTACGGGATCGATGTCGATCCCATCGACGGCACGGTCTGGTTCGCACGCCTGTGGGCGGACAAGATCGGGCGGGTCGATCCCAAGACGCTCACCGTCACCGAGTACGACTCGCCGGTCAAGGGCCCGCGGCGCCTGCGCTTTGATCGCAGCGGCGTGCTATGGGTGGCGGGTTACTCGGAAGGAGTGCTGGCGCGCATCGAGCCCAAGGACTTCAAGACGCGGCTGTACCCGCTGCCGGAATTCGCGCCGGGATATCGCCCGGCCTCGTACGCACTCGCCATCGATCCGCGCACCCAGGATGTGTGGGTCAACGAAACCATGACCGACCACCTGTATCGGTTCCGGCCTCGAACCGGCAAATGGGTGGCCTACCCGCTGCCGCTGCGCGGCAGCTACACCCGGGAAATGAGTTTTACCAAGGATGGGAAGATCTGTACTTCCAACAACCCGTTTCCGGCCGGCGCGTTGGAAGGCGGAGTACCGGAGTTGATCTGCCTGTCCGTGGATCTCGCGGCGCCGGGGCATTAATGGCGCCCGCCGCGGCGGCGCCGGAACGGTAGGGCGGCTCATGCCGCGGCGCGGTATGCAATTCCGCCAGTCAACAGTACTGTTGCATGATATCTTGCGCGGCCATGGGCAAACGTAACGATGCAACGCCGGCCCCGCCGGGCATGCGCCTCTGGGCCAGTCTCACGGCCCTGGCGCTGCCGGGCATGAGCCATGCGGATACGGGCGTGAATCGCCAGCGGGAGCGTTTGGAGGAGGTGGTCGTCCAAGGCTCGCGCATCGAGGATTACACCACCGAGACGCCGGCGCTCGACAAGCTGACGCAGCGGCTGCTGGATACGCCGCAGTCCATCAGCACGCTCTCCACCCAGGAGCTGGCCGACCGCGGCGTCACCAATTTGAACGATGCCATGCGCATGGT
>JAFEGC010000542.1 GCA_018240265.1 Pseudomonadota bacterium
CTGGCGCTCGCTGACAACGCCGGTATCAGCGTCGGCGCGCTCAAGCATCTCGAAGGCGGGCAGGGCTGTTCTCTCAAGACGCTGATCCGGACTATCCGCGCGTTGAAACGCACCGACTGGTTGGAATCCCTGGCACCGCTCATCAGCATCAGTCCGCTGCAGGAGCTGCGCTCGCCGCGGGCGCAGATGCCGCGACGGCGCGTGTCGCGCAAGCGCGCAGGCGCACCTGAGGCTCCATAAATGTATCGGCCGGTGGACGTGGTCGAAGTGCGAGCCTGGGGCGAGCGCGTCGGCGCCGTCGCGCTGGATTCGCGTCTCGGCTACTACGTGTTCGAGTACGAACCGGCCTGGCAGGCGCGCGGCATCGAGCTGTCGCCGTTGATGATGCCGTCCTCGCAATCACGACATGTTTTCCCGACGCTGCCCGTGATCACCTATCAGCGATTGCCGGCGCTGCTGGCGGATGCGTTGCCGGATGATTTCGGCAACGCGCTGATCGATGCGTACCTTGCACGCGAGGGCGTGACTCGCGCGGCCGTGACCCCGCTGGATCGTCTGGCCTATATGGCCGACCGCGGTGTAGGTGCATTGGAGTTTCGGCCCGCCCGCGGTCCGCGCACGCGCAAACCCAGCGCGGTGGAGTTGTCCGATCTGGTGCGAGGCTCGCGCCAGCTGCTGCAGGGTCACTTCGAGGGCGACCGTGAAACCGAGGCGGCGATCCTGCAGCTCATACAGGTGGGCACTTCGGCGGGCGGTGCGCGGCCTAAGGCCGTGATCGCCTGGAATCCCGCCACCGGCGAGATCCGCTCGGGCCAGTCGCCGGTGGAACCGGGCTTCGAGTACTGGCTGCTGAAACTCGATGGCGTGGGCCGCGACCAGGAGCTTGGCAGCGGCTCGCACTACGGGCGCATCGAATATGCGTACTACCTGATGGCACGCGCCGCGGGCATCCAGATGATGGAGTCGCGCCTGCTCGAGGAACATGATCGCGCGCATTTCATGACGCGCCGGTTCGATCGCCTCGAGGGCGGCAAGCTCCACGTGCAATCCCTGTGTGCCATCGCGCACCTGGACTACAAGCAGCGCGGCACCCACGACTACAGCCAGTACCTGCAGGTCATCGAGCAACTCGGGCTCGGCGCCGACGCGCTCGAGCAGGGGTTTCGGCGCATGGTGTTCAACGTACTGGCGGCCAACTGCGATGACCACACCAAGAACCTGTCGTTCATCCGCCGCCGCGAGGGGCCGTGGCGGCTTGCGCCTGCGTACGATGTGACCCATGCGCACAATCCGAAGGGGCGGTGGACCTACCAGCACCTGATGTCGGTCAATGGCCGGTTCCGCGACATCGGGCGTGCGGATCTCGAGGCGGTGGGCGACCGCTTCCTGGTGCCGCGCTACCGGCAGGTGATCCGCGAAGTGGTGGCCGCGGTGCA
>JAFEGC010000543.1 GCA_018240265.1 Pseudomonadota bacterium
TGTTCGCGCACACCCTGCAGGTGGACAAGTTCTTCGGATTTTTGACAGCGCTCATGCTCATCACCTCACCACTGCGTCGACTGGTGAATGTCAGCGGACCGCTGCAGCAGGGCATCGCTGCCGGCGAGAGTGTGTTCGAGCTGCTCGATCAGCCGGCGGAGGACAAGGGCGGCCGCCACCCGCTGTCCCGAGCGCGCGGCGAGCTGGAATTCCGCGACGTTTGCTTCGAGTACGCCACCGGCAAGGGGCCGGTGCTGAGCCACGTCAGCTTCTCGGTGGCCGCCGGCCAGACGGTGGCCATCGTCGGCGCCTCGGGTAGCGGCAAGTCCACGCTGGTGAGCCTGGTGCCGCGCTTCTACGACGTGAGTTCGGGCGCGATCCTGCTCGACGGCGTGGACATACGCCAGTACGGTCTGCACGAGCTGCGCGAACAAGTCAGCATGGTCAGCCAGGAGGTGGTGTTGTTCCACGACACCATCCGCAACAACATCCTATTCAACGATGCACAGCGCAACGTGCAGCAGGTCGAGGCGGCGGCGCGCGCCGCCAACGTGCTGGAATTCGCGGCCGAGCTGCCGCAGGGTTTGGACACCGTGCTCACCGATCGCGGCCAGAATTTCTCCGGTGGCCAGCGCCAACGCATCTCGATCGCGCGGGCGTTGCTGAAGGACGCGCCCATCCTGGTGCTGGACGAGGCCACCGCCGCGCTCGACAATGAATCGGAGCGGCGCGTGCAGCAGGAGCTGGCGGTGCTCATGCGTGGCCGCACCACGCTGGTCATCGCGCATCGGCTGTCCACGGTGGAAAACGCCGACCGCATCATCGTGCTGGAGCAGGGGCGGATCGTCGAGTCGGGAGCGCACCGCGATCTGCTGGCGCGCGGCGGGGTGTACGCCGCCCTGCACGGGATGCATTTCAACGCATAGCGGACCCTAAAGCCCGTGTCGGCGCAATCCTGGGTGAATCGGATCTGGTATGGCAGCCGCTACCCGCCGTGGTGGGCGGTGCCGGCATCGCTTCTGTTCGGCGCGGTGACGGCGTTGCGCCGTGGGTTGTACCACCGCGGCTGGCTGCGCAGCCGGCGCCTGACCTGTCCGGTGATCGTGGTGGGGAACTTGAGCGTGGGGGGCACCGGCAAAACACCGTTGGTGTGCTGGCTGGCGCAGCGGCTGCTGGGCTCAGGCTTCAGCACCGGCATCGTCACGCGCGGCCATGGCGGATCGGAGCGGGCACCGCAGATCATCGATGCGCAGGCGGATCCGGCGCTGTTCGGCGATGAACCGGTGCTGCTGGCGCGGCGAACGGGGCGCCCCGTGGCCGTGGGCCGCGACCGGCCGGCGGCGGCGCAGTTGCTGATCGAGGCCGGCTGCGATTTGATCATCAGCGACGATGGGTTGCAGCACTACGCTCTGGCTCGCGATGTG
>JAFEGC010000544.1 GCA_018240265.1 Pseudomonadota bacterium
CACGGGAATGGCCCAATACCACGCGATGGAGCTGTTGCTGCGCGGCCCAGCGGATGACCAGGGCATCGAGCACCTCGCTGGCCCCCGGCGGCGGCGGATTGGAGCACGCGCCGAACCAGCCGAAACGTAAGACTTGCGCCTCGCGAGCGAGCAGCATGCCGGCAGTCCAGGTCGTGCCCGCGTGCAGGCGCGCCAGCCACTGGCCGGCAGCGCGCTGCAGGAAGGTCTCCTCGCTCACCACGATGGCCTGGACCTCGAAGCGCGCCTGCACATAGGGTCGGTACAGGTCGCGATAGAACTGCCGCAGTGTCTGCGGATCGGTGCTGAAATCCAGCGAGTAGCCGCAGCGGCGGATGTGGCGCTCGGTTTCACGCCGCACGTGGCGGCCGAAGGCAAAGGCGCCGGCACCAGCCGGCCGCAGGTCGATCTGCTGGCTGATCCACGCGGGCAGGCGCAGCTCGTGGGCCGGCGCATTCACGAGGCTGGCCAGCGGCCCCCGCTCCTCGATCCACAGATCCACCGCGGAGGTCTCCTCCAGCGCAGCGGCTGTGGTTCGCTGCGGCGATTCGAACAGCTCGCGCAGGATGAACGGCAGTGTCTGCTCGCTTCCCTGGTAGGCTGCGCGCAGCTCGGCCGCGGCGCCACGTGCGGCACCCACCAGCAAGGTCCGGCGCTCGAAGCCCGGGCCGATCAATGCTCGGGAGTGTCGCCACAGCGTCTGGAGCATGCCCATCATCGAGCGTAGCTGCGCACGGGGCGGAATTTTTCGGCCTGAGGGCCCGGCGGCTGGTATTTGCCACCGCGAACGGGGAGTTCCGCTCCGACCACCGCGGTCACCGCTTCGCAGGCGCGCATCAGCCGGTGATCCGCAGGATCGGTCTCGCCGATCAGCACGTCGAGCGACAGGTCCGCACGTTGCACGATCTGGTAGCGCGTGATGCCGGGCACGGATTCCAGCGCCAGCGTCAGGCGGTAGGGCGAGATGCGCCTGCCGTTGCGCATCAGGACGCCGTCAATTTCCCGGCCCACGAATTCGGTGATGGGCCGCCCTGGCGCGGCAGGATCACGCCGCACCAGGTCGCCGGTGTCGTAACGGATCAGGGGCATGGCGCAAGCCGACAGCGTCGTGATCACCAGCCTCTCCAGGGCAGGGTCGTCCTCGCAAGGCAGGAATTCCGCGTGGATGTCCGGCGCCGCGAGATGGTAGTGGCGCTCGCCGGCGCGGCGGTGGGCATACAGACCGATTTCGGTCATGCCATAGAAGTCGGCGGCCTCGATACCGAAGCCCGCGCGCAGCGCTCGCTGATCCTCGCTCCGCAGCAGCTCCGCCGTGGCCACCAGCACGCGCGGACGCGGGGCATTCCGCGGCAATTCCTCGGCCAGCGCCAACAACGCACGCAGCGGTCCGTATAGCACCT
>JAFEGC010000545.1 GCA_018240265.1 Pseudomonadota bacterium
GCCACCGGCCGGCAGCGGCCGCGCTCGCGCCACCGCCAGCATGGGTCGCGAAATATCCGCGCCCAACACCAGCCCACCCCTGCCGACCCGCTGCGCGAGTTCGAGCGTGGTCTGCCCGCAGCCACAGCCGATGTCGAGCACGCGCTCTCCCGCCGCCGGCGCGAGGGCCTGCATCGCCTCAGCGCCCAGAGGCTGAATTTGTCGGTCCAGTAGCTGTTGATCCTGGGCCCAGCGCTCGCCGGTGCGTGCGTTCCAGTATTCGATCTGTTCGGCGTTGACTGTCGAGGCGGTCATGGTGCGATGCTCCGTGGGGCAGATGAGCGCCGATTATACGGGGGGCAATCGCGATCTCCCCCATTATTGGACGGCGGCCGGCACGCTCCACGCATCGTGCCGCGATCTCACGTACCCACTGAAATCCGGTGGCGTCACCGCATCTTGTAGTTGTCCATGACGAGATACTCGAACCAGGGTTGCGGCAGCACCGGCCGCAGCCCGACCAGCAGGCGCTGGATGGCGCTGGCCACCGGGTAGCGCAGGCGCGGCGAGCGGGATTCCAGCGCCGCCGACACCGCGCGCACCACCGGACCGATGTCGCGCATTTTTTGTTCGTCCTCGCCGGCGCGGGCGATGACGCGCGTGGCGGTTTCGAAATACGGCGAGCCTTGCGCGCAGGCTGCGGTCAGCCGCCGGCTGGCGGTGAAACCGGTAGCGAAATCCCCCGGCTCGACCATGCTGACCTTGATGCCGAAGGCCGCAAGTTCCATACGCAGGGCCTCGGTGTAGGCTTCTACCGCAAACTTCGAAGCAGCGTAGAAGGCCTGGAACGGCAGCGCCACCAGGCCGCCGAGCGAGCTCATGTTGACGATGCGGCCGGCGCGTGCCGCACGCATGCCGGGAATTACCGCGCGGCACAGGCGGTGCATGCCGATGAAATTCGTGTCCAGCTGCGCCCATGCCTCCTGCGCCGTCGTATCCTCGATGGCGCCGGCGATACCGTAACCGGCATTGTTCACCAGCGCATCGATACGCCCCGATTCCCGCAAAACCTGCGCCACGCCATCGGCGACGGAAAGATCGCTGCACACGTCCAGGGTTAGGGTTCGACATCGCTCGACGGGTTGCGGATGGCGCGAGGCTGCCCACACCTCCCAGCCTCGAGTCGCCAGATCCGCGGCGATGGCGCGACCGAATCCAGAGGACGCACCAGTGATCAGCACGACACGAGGTAAGTTAGCCATGAAACGACCCTCTACTTGGTCCGAAGCTTGACAGTAAGCCCATAGGAACGCGGGTCGGCCGGAACCCATTGATCGAAACCGAACGCCGCCAGATCAAAGGCTGCGGACAGGTACTGCTTGTCCGCAAGATTCCGGCCCCACAGCGTGATGCTAACGCGGTCATCGCGG
>JAFEGC010000546.1 GCA_018240265.1 Pseudomonadota bacterium
ATTGCACCTCGTCGAAAATCAGCACCGCGCCGGTTTCATCGCAGCGCCGGCGCAGCGCTGCCAGCATGGGCTTGCCCACGTCGTAGGCGCCGCCCACGCCCTGCACCGGCTCGACGATGACCGCGGCGGTGTGGCGGTCGATGGCGGCATCCAGCGCCTGGGGATTGTCGCGCGGCGTGAACTGCACTTCGAAGGGCGCGCGCGGAAAGCCGTACCACTTGTCGGCGGCGCCCCAGGTGACCGCGCCCGCCGCGGCGGTGCGGCCATGGAAGCTCTGTTCCAGCGCCACCACCTTGGTCCGCCGCGTCACCTTGAAGGCGAGCTTCAGCGCGTTCTCGTTGGCCTCGGCGCCGCTGTTGATCCAGAACACCGTGGTAAGGCCGAGCCCGGCGAATTTCACCAGCCGCGCGGCCGCGCGCTCGCGCACCGGCATGGGCAGCGCATTGGTCTGGAAGGCGAGCTGGCGCGCCTGATGTTCCAGCGCCGCCAGCCAGCGCGGGTGGCCGTAACCCAGGCCCGCCACGGCATGTCCGCCGTAGAAGTCGAGGATCTTGCGGCCGTCGCGCGCGTACAGCCACACGCCCTCGCCGCGCAGCACTTCGATGGGATACTGCGCGAACACCTGCGCCAGATGGCTGGCGTGCGCCTGTGCCACGGCGCTCATGTCCACCCCGCCGGCGGTGCGCGCAGGCCCAGCCCCTCGTCCCAGCCCAGCAACCGGTTCATCCATTGCACCGCGCCGCCCGCGGCGCCCTTGTTGAGGTTGTCGATGGCGCACATCACCGCGATGCTGCGGCCGTTGGCCATCGCGCTCAGGTGCGCGTAATTGCTGCCGGCCACGTCCTTGACCCGTGGTGCCTGTTCCGAGACGTATATGAACGGGCAGTGGCGGTAGAAGTCGTGCAGTTCGTGCACCACGTTGATGGAGCTGATGGGCCCGGCGAGCGCCGCCTGCACCGTCACATGGATGCCGCGCGCGAAGGGCCCGGAGTGCGGCACGAAGTTGATCTGCGCATCCACGCCGGTGGCGGTACGCGCGCAGGCAACGATCTCCGGTTCGTGGCGGTGCGCCAGTGCGCCGTAGGAGTAGAAGTCGCCGTGACGTTGCGGATGATGCGTTCCCGCGACGGGCTTGCGGCCCGAGCCGGTGCTGCCGGTGATGCCGCTGACGAACAGCCGCGGCTCGGTGAGACCGAGCTTGAGCAGCGGCACGACGGCCAGGAGGGTGGCCGTGGCGAAGCACCCCGGATGCGCCACGTGCGGCGTGGGCGAGTGGCGCAGATGCTCGGGAACCGCGCAGGTGAATTCACGCAGGCGCGCTGGCGCGCCATGCGGATGCTTGTAAACCACCTCGTAGGCCGCGGCGCTCGAGTAGCGGTAGTCGGCCGAGATGTCCACGCAATGCACG
>JAFEGC010000547.1 GCA_018240265.1 Pseudomonadota bacterium
GGCCGCCCGATTTTGCAGGAGCAGATCAAGATCCATGAACACGGTGGTTAAGATTCAAGACAAGACCTTGAGCAACATTCCCTTTCAAGAAGCATCCCTGGACATCTGGGACAAGAAATACCGCCTGACCGCCAAGGACGGTACGCCCATCGATGCGAGCATGGATGAGACGTACCAGCGCGTGGCGCGCGCGCTGGCCGAGGTCGAGAACCCGGAGGACCGTGAGACCTGGTACGAGGCTTTCCTGTGGGCGCAGCGCAATGGCGCCATCCCCGCCGGGCGCATCACCTCCAACGCCGGCGCGCTGGATCACAAGCCGGCCACCTCCACCATCAACTGCACCGTGTCGGGCAGCATCCGCGATTCCATGGACGATATCCTGGGCAAGGTGCACGAGGCGGGGCTCACGCTCAAGGCTGGCTGCGGCATCGGTTACGAGTTCTCCACCCTGCGTCCGCGCGGCGCGTACGTGTCCGGCGCCGGCGCCTATACCTCCGGTCCGCTGTCGTTCATGGATATCTACGACAAGATGTGCTTCACCGTGTCTTCCGCTGGCGGCCGCCGCGGCGCGCAGATGGGCACCTTCGACGTCGGCCATCCGGATGTGCTGGAGTTCGTCCGCGCCAAGCGCGAGAACGGCCGCCTGCGCCAGTTCAATCTCTCGCTGCTCATCACCGATGAGTTCATGAAGGCGGTGCAGAGCGACGGCGAGTGGAAGCTGGCCTTCCCCGTGACCCGACAGGAGCACGAGAGCGAACAGTTCGATCTCACCGACGAGACCCGGTTCATCTGGCGCGAGTGGCCGCAGACGGAAGGCTACGTCGCCAACAAGGAAGGCCTGGTCGCCTGCAAGATCTACAAGACCCTGCCGGCGCGGCGCATGTGGGACCTGATCATGTCCTCCACCTACGACTTCGCCGAACCCGGTTTCATCCTCATCGACAAGGTCAATGAGATGAACAACAACTGGTGGGAGGAGAACGTTCGCGCCACCAACCCTTGCGTCACCGCGGACACCTGGGTGCAGACCGGCGAGGGACCTCGGCAGGTGGCCGAACTCATCGGCCGGCCGTTCGTGGCGCGCGTGGATGGCGGTGATCACGCCAGCGGCGCGCAGGGGTTCTTCCGCACCGCCACCAAGGAAGTGGTGCAGCTCACCACAGCCGAGGGCTACGGCTTGAGGCTTACCGCCGATCACCGCGTGCGCCACGTGACGCGGCAGACGCGCTGGAGCTGCGAGACGACCTGGTGCGCGGCCGGCGAGCTTGTGCCCGGCGATCGCGTGTTGTTGCAGGACCATCGCCGCAACGTGGCGTGGGCGGGCGAGCACTCCCGCGAGGAAGGTTATTTGCTGGGCCTGTTGATCGGCGATGGCACCCTGGCCGGCGAGCGCGCCGTGCTG
>JAFEGC010000548.1 GCA_018240265.1 Pseudomonadota bacterium
CCGCCACCGCCGGCGCCACCAGCCGCGCAAAGGCGGCGATCACATAGCACACGCCCGCCAGCACCTACCGGGCGCCACGAGGCTCGCATACGCGGTGTGCGTGAGCGTGGGCACCACCAGCATGAGATGCAGCTTGCTCATGGCTTCCACGGCGAGCGACACGCGATCATGCACTCGGTGCGGGTTTTGCCGAGTGCCGCCGCCTCCGGGGTAGCTGGTGATGCCCGCGCCCATATCGGTCCGGCCGGCGACCCGACCATTCTCGGGAGGGCGAGTCATCTCATGCGGGTGTGACTTCGGCTCTAGATGTTCGAATCCGGCACCGCGTCTTTTTTCTTCTTCATGAACGCGAGCAGCGCCTCGTCCACCGCCGGATCGAGCGGCGGCGCCACGTATTCCTCGAGTTGCTTTTTCCATGAAGCGTTCGCGCGCTGGTTCAGGTCTTGCGAGCCGTCGGATTCCCATTGCTCGTAGCTGTTGTTGTCGGCGATGGGTGAGCGGTAAAAGGCGGATTCGAAATTCGCCTGGGTGTGTGCACAGCCCAGGAAATGCTTGCCCGGGCCGACATCGCGGATGGCGCCCAGCGCCTGGCCGTTCTCGGACAGATCCACGCCTGCGAGCATGGTATGCATCATGCCGGCCTGGTCGGCGTCCATTACGAACTTCTCGTAGCCCATGGCAAGACCGCCCTCGAGCCAACCGGCAGTGTGCAGTACAAAGTTCACGCCCGCCAGGCACGTAGGCACCAGCGTCTGTGCGGATTCGAAGGCCGCCTGCGCATCGGCGATTTTCGAGGCGCACAGGCTCCCGCCGGAGCGGAATGGAACCCCAAGGCGACGCGCGAGGGCCGCCATGGTGTAAAGCACCAGCGCGGGCTCGGGCGTGCCGAACGTGGGCGCGCCGGACTGCATGGAAATCGAGGAGGCAAAGCTGCCGAGCACCATCGGCGCGCCGGGGTTGAGCAACTGGATCAACGCCAGTCCCGCCAGCGCTTCTGCCAGCGTCTGCGTGGCCGTACCCGCCACCGTCACCGGCGACATGGCTCCGGCCAGGATGAAGGGCGTGACGATGCAGGCTTGATTGGCGCGCGCGTACACCTTGAGCGCGCCCAGCATGGTCGCGTCATACGTCATGGGCGAATTGACGTTGATCAGGTTGATCAACACCGTCCGCGGCCTGCCGGTGGCAGGGTCGATGAAATTGGGACCGAAGACGATCTTCGCCATTTCCACCGAATCCTCGGCGCGCTCCGGCGCGGTCACCGAGCCCATGAACGGCTTGTCGCTGTACTTGATGTGGCTGTACACCATGTCCAGGTGCCGCTTGTTCACCGGCAGATCGACGGGTTCGCAGATGGTGCCGCCGGAGTGATGGAGCGAAGGCGCCATGTAGGC
>JAFEGC010000549.1 GCA_018240265.1 Pseudomonadota bacterium
GACTTCACCCAGTCTGCGCTGGTGCTTGAAAACCTGATCGGACAGTTTCTGTCCAACATGGGCAAGAATTCCGCCGCTAAGCCGGCGGAGGAGCCCGCCAAGCCATCCCGGTAAGGAGAAGAGCAAGTGATGCCACATGTCCAATCCCTGATTCTGGGCGCAGTGCTTGCGCTGGGTGTGGGTGCCGCGCAGGCGTTCGTCGATGCCAACGACAATCCGCAGCAGTTGGTCGAAGATTCGGCAAAACGCATGCTCACCGAGCTGGATGCGAACCGCCCCGCTTACCGCAAGGATCCCGCCAAGCTCGACCATCTCATCGCCACCGTGCTGCTGCCGAATTTCGACACCGAGTACGCGGCGCGGCTGGTGCTGGGGCAGAACTGGCGCACGGCCAGCGAGGAGCAACGCAAGCGCTTTGTCGACGCGTTCTACCACTCGCTGCTGCGCAGCTACGGTTCGGCTCTGGTGGAATTCACGGCGGACCGCATGACCGTGCTGCCTTATCGCGGCGATCCGGACAGCAAATCGGCCACAGTGCGCACCGAGATCAAGCGCAGCGACGGTAGCAAGGTGCCGGTCAATTACACGCTGCATAAGACTGACGGCGGCTGGAAGGCTTGGGATGTTTCGATCGAGGGCATTTCCTACGTAAAAAGCCTGCGCACCGACCTGGGGAGCGAAGTGCAACAGAAGGGTTTGGATGCCGTCATCCAGCGCCTGGAAAACGAGGTGAATGCGCCGGGCGCCGACGCCAAACCCTCGGCGGCGTCGACCAAGTGAGCGCTGAGCCCGCAGCCGCGACGGCCTCGTTCGAGGTGGTCGAGACCGGCAAGGCGCGGGTGCGGGGACCGTTGAGCTTTGCCACGACCGGCGCGTTGCTGCAGTCCGGCGCGAGCTTCATCACCGGCGGTTCGGCGCGCAGCATCGATCTGTCCGCTGTGAGCGGCGCCGACAGCGCCGGACTTGCGCTGCTGATCGAATGGCTGAGCTTGTCCCAGGCGGCGGGCGGCACTTTGCGTTACGAGAACATTCCCACCCAGCTCATGCAGCTGGCGCGGCTCAGCGAGGTGGAACCGCTGCTTAGCGGAAATGGATTTGCGCAAACCGCAGCTGGTCTCGCAGCGGCGGCGCAGCCGCTGCGGTAACGGTCGCCGGTTCTGGCGCGCAGTATGCAATTCCACGCGAAGGATTGCAGCCTCGCGCCAAGCATCGAAACCATGCCACGCCGGCCAAGCTACTTCGGCTGCGGCCTGGATTCGGGTGCGGTGCGTCTGGATTTGGGCGAGTCCGCATCTGCACCCGCGTCGGCCTCCGGATCTTCCAGCTGTTCTTCCGGAACGTTGCCGTCGCTGACCTTGTAGGCGCGGTTCTGCAGATAGGCCTCGCGCA
>JAFEGC010000054.1 GCA_018240265.1 Pseudomonadota bacterium
CTCGCCGACATCCCGGTCAACGTCACCGGCACCATGACCGACCCGAAGGTGATGCCGGATGTCGAAGGGCTGGCGCGCGCCGCGCTCCAAAAGAAGGTCGATGAGAAAAAGGACGAACTGAAGCAAGAGCTTCAGGACAAGCTGCAGGACTTGTTCAAGCATTGAGCGGTCCGATGCAGCCGGAGGACTTCGCCGCACGCCTGCTGCGCTGGCACGCGCACTCCGGGCGCAGGCACCTGCCGTGGCAGCAGGACCCCACGCCGTATCGCGTGTGGATATCCGAGATCATGCTGCAGCAGACGCAAGTCGTCACGGTCATTCCCTACTACCGGCGGTTTCTCGAGCGCTTTGCGGATGTGCGCAGTCTCGCGGCGGCGCCGGTGGACGAGGTGCTGCACCTGTGGACCGGCCTGGGCTACTACGCGCGCGCGCGCAATCTGCACGCCGCGGCCAAGATCCTGGTGCAGCGTTTCGGCGGCGAGTTACCCGCGTTGATCGACGAGGTGCAGGAACTGCCGGGCATCGGCCGTTCCACCGCTGGGGCGATCCTGGCGCTGTCGCGCGGTGAACGGCATCCGATCCTGGATGGCAACGTCAAGCGCGTGCTGTCGCGCGTGTTCGGCATCGAGGGCGACCCTTCCCTGTCTGCCACGCTGACGACCCTGTGGGCCCAGGCGGAGACGTGCACGCCGGCACAGGGTGCGACGGCCTATACGCAGGGCATCATGGATCTGGGCGCGACCCTGTGCACGCGCTCGCGTCCCGCCTGCGTGCCCTGTCCCATGCAAGATGGTTGCTTTGCCGCGCGCGAAGGCCGGCAGGCGGAGTTTCCCAATCCCAAGCGGCGGCGGGCGCGTCCGGCGCGCGAAGCCACGCTCCTGGTGGCCGAGACCTGCGTGGCCGGGAGTGGCCGCGCGGTACTGCTGGAGCGCCGCGCCGCGCCGGGCATCTGGGGTGGCTTGTGGTCGCCGCCGCAGTTCGAAAACCGGCAGGCCGCGCTGGCCTGGTTCCGGCAGGAACTGGGCGAGCCTGTGGCCGAACCGGAACCGCTTTCGCCCATCGATCACGCTTTCACGCATTACGATCTGCGGTTGCATCCACTGCTGGTGAGTTGCCGGTCGGTCCCGCAGGTGCGCGAGGGTGATGCGCAACTCTGGTATACACTGGTGGCACCTCCGCGCGTGGGGTTGCCGCAGCCCATCAAATCTTTGCTGGAACGGCTGGGAGATTGAATGACTCGCATGATTCATTGCGTTTTGCTGAAGCACGAAGCCGAAGGCTTGGACTACCAGCCGTACCCGGGAGAGCTGGGCAAGCGCATCTACGACAACGTGTCCAAGGAAGGGTGGCAGCAGTGGCTGGCGCACCAGACCATGCTCATCAACGAAAACCGCCTCACGCCCTTCGAACCCAAGGCGCGCGCCTTCCTGGTGGCCGAGATGGAGAAATTCTTCTTCGGCAGCGGATCGGCCAAACCGCGCGACTACGTACCGCGCTAGGCTTTGCGGGTACGGGCGCATGCTGAGCGAACCGCAAAAGCATGGCGTCGAAGCCCTCCTGGATGAACTGCTGGAGCTGCCCGAGGCGCGCTGCGCAGCGGGTATCCGAAGCCGGCGGGCCCGCCCGGGTCTGGGACGCTCAAGTCATTGATTTGACGGTTGTTCATTGACGCGCCGCTGCCCGACCTGTTTAATACGGCCCTTCCTCGAATAAGGCCAGATAGCTCAGTTGGTAGAGCAGCGGACTGAAAATCCGCGTGTCGGGGGTTCAATTCCCTCTCTGGCCACCACCAATTGACGCCCAACCGTTCTCGGTTGGGCGTTTTCACTTCCTGGCCCCGCAACGTACGCGGGGTTCACGCGCATTCTGCGTGTGCCAGGGGGCGGTGTGAACGGGGGCCGATGGCGCCCGGTTCGACCCTTTTCTGCCCTCTGTTCTCTGGAAATCTCCGCCAACTTTTTCGCCGTAGCACACGCACACCGCCTTGCGCGACAACGACTTGTGCTTGTGTCGGTTTCTTGAGTTCGCCGACCGGCTTGGACGAGCAAACCATCATGACGAAGCAAGGTCCGGGGACGCGCACGGCATCCAGTACACGCCTTGGCGCCGGTTGGATTTCACCAGTGCTCGGTAGGCGTGCAGCGGACCCTCGTACTCCGGCTTCCCCTTGTTCGCGGTCTTCACCTTAAACAGGTCGATCGGCTTGTCGCTCGTCTGGCCAGCGCGCGTCATGATCCTCTCGCCGTCCACTTCGGCGCCCTTGAACGACCACAGGGCGCTGAAGACGGCTGCCTGACCGTCCGTGCACCGGATCGGTCCATGGGTCCAGTCATCCAACGTCACCCATCCGAAGTCGGCCGAGAACGGCCCGTGCACGGGCGTCCAGGGATCGGCAGCGACCGTTGGTTCCGGAGTCGCGCCCGGCCGGATGTGGGCGATGCCGCCGCCGTAGAAGGTGAAGCGCTCCTCCAGATCAAGCAGTTGGAGGATGCGTCAGGCGACGCGCAGGCCAAGTGCAGCGCCTTGTGGGTGCTGATCACCACCGGCAAGAGTGAAGACGCCGTCGCGCTGATCGATGCCTCTACGCCGCGAGCGCCATAGATCAAGGAAAGGACCAAGCGATGTATCAGAACTCAGACCCAATCGGTGTGCTCGTGAAGGCAGTGGCCTTCGCCGCCGACAAGCACCGCACGCAGCGTCGCAAGGATGCGGACGCGTCGCCCTACATCAACCATCCGATCGCGCTGGCCAATGTGCTGGCGAACGAGGGTGGCATCACCGACGTGGTGGTCCTCAGCGCGGCAGTCCTGCACGACACGATTGAAGACACCAACACCACAGCGGAGGAGTTGACCGCGATCTTCGGCCCGAAGATCACCGCCACCGTCCTGGACGTGACCGACGACAAGGCGCTGGACAAGCACGTCCGCAAGCAGCGTCAGATCGAGCACGCACCGCACATCTCGCGGGAAGCCAAGCTCGTAAAGCTGGCCGACAAGATCTGCAACCTGCGGGACATCTTGGCCTCGCCGCCGGCAGATTGGTCGCCCGAGCGCAAGCAAGGCTACTTCGACTGGGCAGCCAAGGTCGTGGCGGGGGTTCGCGGCGTCCACCCTGAACTCGAAGCCGTGTTCGACGGACTCTTGGCCCGCCATGCCGAACTCCGCTGACATCCATCTCAAGCCGGAGGTGCTGGCGCGCTACGGCTTGCCAGACATCGGCTATCCGGTCGCAAGCGCGCACCTTAAGGCAGCCCTGGCCGGCGGCGGCGAACTTCCGCTGGCCGCAATGCTGCATGGTCTTCAGGAGGCTGCGCGTGACGGAAAGGCTGCCTGGAAGCACCTCGAGCCCGCGATGAATCTGTTGTCCGAGCTGCTGGCGCCGGAAGATGGGCGTGATGTCATCTCGGCTGCAGGCGACAACTGGTGGATCGAGATCGGCCAGGTCGACCTTTGCGACAAGCTGATCACAGTGCAGCGTGGTGACGACCTGATCGCTGCGATCGCTCCGAGGAACGACGGTCGGCTACGCGTTGCGGTGTTTCGCCCACTGGACACCAAGAGCGCTGAATACCTGACGGGTCTGGGCCAGGTGCCGCATCCGGAGCACGGGGTCTGCATGCGCGAGAACAACTGGGAGTACGCACTCGACTGCTCCGCTGGCAACGGCAACCACTACGCGTCCGAGCGTGGCGAGGCTTACCTGTCGTACTGGGAGAAGGGTCTGGGCATCAGTTGGGATGGCACTGAAGTGCCCGAGTGGCGCAAGCAGCTGAACCTCGTGGCCCGTCCGGCCGCGCAAGTGGTCGTCGAGCTTGGTGTTCATCATTCCTTGTCCGAGGAAGACGGACCGGAGGCAGACGACGCCACCGAGGATGACGAGCCGGAAAGCGCGCCCAACCCACCGGCATGGCGCGGCAAGCGCCAGCAGCGCCGGACGGTCCAAGCGCGATTTGTCGGGTGCCTACTGGGTGGGGCTGTGGGCGACGCACTTGGCGCACCGGTCGAGTTCATGAAGCGAACCGAGATTCTTCGCCGCTTTGGCCCCAAGGGCATCACCCAGTACGCACCAGCCTACGGAGGCATCGGTCTGATCACCGACGACACCCAGATGACCCTCTTCACCGCCGAGGGGCTGATACGAGCTTGGGTGCGGGGCTGCATGAAGGGCATCACCACCTATTCCGGCGTGACGGCACATGCCTACCTCCGCTGGCTGCGAACCCAAGGTGAACGTCCGACCTGCGACATCGACTTCGGCTCTGACGAACCTGGTTGGCTATTTCAACAGCGCGAACTGCATCACCGACGTGCCCCTGGCAACACATGTCTCGCGGCTCTGCGGGCGATGGGCTCGCTGGGGGAGCCAGCCAGAAACGACAGCAAGGGGTGTGGTGGCGTAATGCGGGTCGCCCCTGTTGGGCTGTTTGCATGGCGGCTGGGTCAGCAGGAGTCGCCACAGGACGCCTTTCGCCTGGGCGCCGAGTTGGCCGCGCTGACCCACGGACATCCGACCGGAGCGCTGACCGGCGGCGTGTTGGCTGTTCTGATTCTTGCGCTGACCGATGGCGCGTCGCTGTTCGAAGCGCTGACTGCCTCGAAATCCATTCTGCGTGCCGAGCCTGGACATGAGGAGACCCTGCGCGCGATCGAGATGGCCGAGACACTGGCGGCGAGTGGCGAGGCCCATGAAGTCGCCATCGCACAGCTCGGCCAGGGCTGGGTTGCGGAAGAAGCCCTCGCCATCTCGATCTACTGCGCTTTGGTCGCACGCAACTTCAAACACGGCGTCATCCTGGCCGTGAACCACGATGGTGACTCTGACTCGACGGGGTCGATCACCGGCAACCTGCTAGGCGCCATGCTCGGTGTGAAGGCGATTCCATCCGAGTGGTTGGAGCCCCTGGAGTTGCGCGAGTTCATCACGACCGTCGCGGAAGATCTCTACGCATTCAAGGACTGGGACATCGGTGAGTACAGCGAGAACGCAGAGATGAACCAGCGCGTCTGGCAGAAGTACCCAGGGTTTTGAATCAATGCCAGCAAGCAGGAAATCGAGCACATGACCATCGTCAGAGGAGTACGAATCTTGGCTGCACCGTGCTGTGGTGCGCGCTATGCGTTTCCTCGGTACGTCTCGATGAACTTCTCCGCGTTCGAGTACTGGACTGATGGGTGGCGGGATGGCTCGCTCATGCCAAACGACGAAGGCCTGCGCCGCTGCAACTGCGGCCGGTTCGTACTGCTGAAGGACTTGGTGGAAATCGAGACCGCTGAGGCCAGTGACCTTCCGCGCATGAATCATGTGCCCGACGACCTACTGCCTGAGTGCATCGCAAATGCCGACAGTGAGGATCTGGAAGCCGCTGCAAGGCTGGGGCACTGGCGTCATCTCAATCACTCGTACAGGGATCGATACCGGCAGCACCGAGACGCAGAGGAGGCTGCTACGAAGGCAGTATGGGAGGCAGCCAACCCTGATCGCAGAACGTGGTGGGACAGGTTGCGGCGTCGCAAGGCACCCAGCTACAGCAGGCCACCGGGAAGCCCATTCACGTATCCAGCGTTCGAACCAACAGACGAGCAGCTTCGAAACATGACGCGACTGAGCGAAATATTGTTTGCATGGGGCGCAGCATCGCGGCCCGGATACACCATGGAGCTTGCAGAGCTGTACCGGGAGCTGGGTCGCTTCGACGAGGCCGAACTGGTGATCCTGACCATCGACGAACGCGATGTCGGTGTGACCAGCAACCTCATCACCAAGCTGATCAAAGAGAAGCAATCGGCGCTGATGCGATACAGGATGTGATCACTATGGGTTTCCGTTTCCAAAAGCGCATCCGCATCTTCAAGGGCCTGACGCTCAACCTGAGCAAATCGGGGTCGTCGTGGACAGTCGGGCGCCCGGGTGCGTTGGTGAACTTGCGGGGCGACAAGGTTACCGGCAACGTGGGAATCCCTGGCACCGGCTTGTCGTACCGCGAGTCGCTGGACAACCAGGCCACGCCCGAGGAGCCGGGGACGAAGCGCAGTGGTGCGCGAGTCCTGTTCTGGCTCGCGCTGGTCGCCGTGGTGGTTTACGTTCTGCTGCGCTGACGCAGGACACGGAGGAGGAAGAATGGCAAAGGCTGTCGAGATCGGTTCCCGGATCTTCCGGACCCAGAGTAGTGCCCTGGAACACTACAAGGCCGTGCTGCACCGGTACCAGGACGGGCAGCGCGTCTCTGACCAGGGTGACCACGCCGATCTGGTCGCGCTCATCGAGCGGTACGACCCGGTGCTCGACGCGGTCGGCGAACCAACCAAGGGTGACGGCCAGATCGCGCACTTCGAGCGGCGCCTGAACACCGGGACCGGCTGGAGCAGTTCCGGCTTTTGGGTCGTCCGCCAGGACGGGACCGCTACCGACTTCTCGTACATCGACGCGGTCAAGGGCAAGCCCAAGGGCCGGTCGCAGGACTTCTATGGCGCCTGCAGGCAGGCCGTCGCGCTCGACCTTATTCAGGCCAAGAAGCAGGCATTCGCCCAGTACGGGGACGACCAGGGTCGAGTTGAGTGCGAGCTGACCGGCGTGATGGTCACCATCGACGATGCGCATCTGGACCACGCGTGGCCGAACTTTTCGCACCTGGTGAGCGGGTTCCGGGCAGCCAGGGGCTGGTCACGCGACATCCCGGACGGCGTCGTGTCCGCCCCGGCCGACGGCCAGATGACGGCCACCTTCATCGACAGCGCGGTGGCGGATGCGTTCCGGACCTACCACCACGATCAGGCAATCTTGCGGATCCTGTCCCGGACAGCCAACCTCCAGACCGCCAGCCAGGCGCGAAGGCCAAGGGTGGCGCGCCCGGTACGCGTGCCTGATCGGTAAATCATCTCCGGCGACAGCGCGCTTGCTGGATGCTTGTTCCGTTTGTTCGTCGAATCTGAATAGTCAACGAAGAAACGGAACATCGCCGCGCGGTCCAGTTCGATTCCAGTCATGGGGATCGAACCGCAGACCATCGTGACCCGGAGTCGGCACCAGAATCACGCCGGGAGCTTGGCAATGGCCTGAAGCAGCGACCGTCTGTCCTGTTGGGCGTCTTGGACGACTTCGATCCCGTGTTCTTCCATTTCCTTGGAGCAACGTCGGGCCCAAGCCATCACCTCATCGAGGTTGAACCGAACCAGCTTGCCAACGTAGACGAACGGCACACCCAGTGCTTCGCGCATCCTGGGATGGGTCAGCAGGTACATCGGCAGACTGGTGGCCGTCGCCACTTCTCGGGCAGTGACCAGATTCGCGTCCGGCGACGCCACGACGTGGCTGCTCCGCTCCCAAGTCGACTCGTAGAGGGACCGGTTCTCGAAGTTCAGGACCTCGTCCACAGGGTAGACCACTCGCTTCGAGAGCTTGAGGTACCTGGGGCCGCGCCCCTCGCTCCTCCATCGCTGGAGAGTCTTGGGGCTTATCCCCCAGCGTTCGGCGAGTTCGATTTCGTTGATGGCGATCTTCTGCATTGCGGCACTCCTGGTGGTTGTAGGGAGGCCGCATTCAGGTCGAATTTCGGTTGCTAGGAGTGTGTCCGAGTAACGATTCTTGAAGGCAGTGGATCGTCGTGGCGGAAGATTTTCACGTGATATTTCTCAGTATGTTTTGGGGAACGAGACTGCCAATGACTTCGGCCGCAAAGCACTCACGGGTTTTTCATCGCTTTGGCCAGCTTCAGCAGGTTGTGAACCGTGCAGATCAAGCTCCATTCGCCTTGCGCCTTGTGAAGACCACGCAACATGAACTGTCGGAACCCTCGAGCGTGTTTGATCTGTCCGAAGACTGGCTCAACTACGGACTTGCGCAACCGGTACCGGCTGCGCCGACCGGCCCGCGCCAACTTGGTACGCATCGCGGCCACCCGGGTGCCCTGGGGGCGGCGTCGGCCGGTGGCGCTGCTTTGATGATGGCGCTGGCGCCCCGTGGCGATGTAAGCATCCACATGATGGCGGGCAAGGACGGCCAGGTTGCCTTCCGAGCAGTAGCCGGCGTCGGCCGAGAACTCCTGCGCTTGCCGCCCGGTGTTGTGTTTGATTTGCTGCAAGGTCGGGGCAAGCTGCTGCACGTCGGTGGCGTTATTGCTCAGGCTCTGCGCCACGATGACCTGAGCGGTGCTATCCACCGCGGCCTGCGCGTTGTAGGCCTGCACATATTCTTTACCGCTTTTGCGCATGATGCGGCTCTCCGGGTCGGTAAAATTGCGCTGCGCTTTGGGCTCCACAGCTGCCTTGCCCGCCGCGTGCGCCTCGGCTTCCAGCGCCGCGCGTGCTGCACGGATCTTCGCGATTCGCTGCTGTTTGTCGGCCACCCAGCCGGGCATCTCATCCCCGCGCCGGGTACTGCCGTGCAGCCGATCCTCTGCCTCATCCGCCGAGGTCGCCTGGCGGAACCACTCGCGTACTTCGCGTCTCAATCGCTTTTCCGTCTCGTGCATCCGCTCATAGCTCATCGCCTTGTGCTTGCTCGCATTCGCCTTGAGCTTCGTGCCATCCAAGGACACGTGCCCCAGCTTGACGATCCCCGCGTGCTGACACAGCCTCAATACCTGCTCGAACAGCCCCTGCAGGGCTTCCAGGTGACGCTTGCGAAAATCACTCACCGTGCGAAAGTCCGGTCGGTTAAGCCCCGTCACCGCCATGAAGTCCATCCGCTCCTCGCACCCACGGGCGATGCGCCGCGAGGAATACACTCCCTGGCAATACGCGTACAGCAGCAGCGCCGTCATCATCACCGGGTTGTACGGCGGGTAACCCCGCTCCTCCTTCTCGTACGGGGCAAGAACCTCGGACAAATCCAACTGCTCACGCACCGTATCCCGAATAAAATGTGCAATATGATCGCTCGGCACGAAATCCATCACCGAAGGCGGCAGCAGCCAGTGTTGCTCGACATTCCACTCACGAAAGGTCTTCGCCATGCCCGCTAATCCTCGACTATTTCCCTCACAGAAGATTAGCCGATCTATTACTCGGACACACTCCTAGCCAAGTCCGCGGTCACTGTCGGAAAAGTGGCGGGGAAGTGCGAGTAGCAGAGCAAACTTGCAAAAGGGGGTGAGTGGGTACTCTTTGACCCGCCCATGCGCCTCGAACGAACAGTTATCCGTGGGATCGGCGTGTGTCGGAGTGGTATACTCCACCACCAACATTCAAAAAGCCAACCATTCTCGGTTGGTTTTTTTTCGCCCGTTGCCCCAGTGCTGGCGCGGGTTCGGCCATCTGCCTGTGGAGCGCGGCCCCTCCAACTCCCTCACTTTTGCCACCTCCGAGGCCTCTTTGTCTCGGTTTTTCTCCACCCGTCCGTGGAGTACTCCAAGGGCAACCTCCTTGCGCGACAAGGGTTTGAAGACGGCGGGTTGTGGTTGCAGACTGCTACAGCAGCGAGGATTGCGACGCCGCCGCAACGGGGCCCGCATCGAACCGTTCCACCGGCGCGAGCCGGAGCAGGTTCTTCGCCTCGTCGAGCGACCCGTGCAGCCACTGCAGGACGTCATCCGGTTCGATGGGGATCACCGAGCGCTTGTCCTGCGCATCCGCTGGCAAGTCAGGTTCGGGTTTGTGCATCCGGCGCATCAGCGGGTGGGCGTCGGCGTTGAGGGTGAGCATCGTGTAACTCTCGACCAGCTCGCCGGTCGCCTTGTCCACCCAAGTGTTCCACAGACCTGCGAGCCCCCAGGGCGCGCCGTCGGCGCGGCGGAACCGCCACCAGATGTTCTTGCCCGACTCCCAATTCGGTTCGTCGAAGGACAAGGCGGGAATGATGCAACGCTGCCCGCGCTTCCACGGGTCGCGGAAGGTCGGCTTGGCCGCCAGTTCCTCCGCACGTGCGTTGTTCGTCGAGTACGGCAGCTTGGCGGTCTTGGCGAAAAACGGGATCAGCTCCCACTGGCCCACGACCAGTTCCGGCCCGCCGTCGCTGGCGCGAAGGAACGGTCCCTGTGCCCTGGGATAAATTTCTGGTGCCCACCAGCGCGGCGGGTTGCGACCGCCGATGTGCCAGAAGCGCTCGATGGCGGCCTGATCGGGTGAGACGTAGCGGTTACACATGGTGCGTATTCTCCGGGTCGTGTCGCCTCACGATCCGGTGGCGCTGCGCTAGCCTACCCGAATAAGCCAGCAGCTGCTCGTTCCAGCCGTAGGGCCACGGGCAGCCAGTTGTTTTTGGTTGAGGTGAGCGACTTCCATCTTGGTCTCCTTCCGAATGAGTTGGCAGGAGTCCATGAAGGGGCTGTTCCGCCCGTGAGCCAAGGCAAATCCGCATTTGCAATCACTCCGGCAGATCGTTGCGCTCGTAACTGGTGCTACGCCCGCCCGCATCCGATTTGCGCAAGACGCCACGCGTCAGTAGATCGTTGATGTCGCGCAGTGCCGTGTCCGGCGAGCATTTGGCTATGGCGGCCCACTTGCTGCTGGTGAGTTTGCCTTCGAAGCCGTCCAGTAACCGATTGAGCAGCTTCACCTGCCGCTCGTTCAACGGCGTGGTTGCCCAACGCTGCCAGAACCGCGTCTTGGCTAGCACGGCATCGAGCGTGTGCTGAGCCTGGTCGACGGCGCGATGCAGGGTGTCCAAATACCAGGCGAGCCACTCGGTGACATCCATCGACCGCCTCTGAGTCCGCTCCACCAAAACCCCTCGGGACACATGAAGATGCGGCAGCAGCAGCCCCTTGTTGTGATCATCGCCGGTCCCATCTACGTCCTGGAGAATGGTCAGGCCCTATGGCCTGACCGGGATATCTTCAGAGGTTACAATGGCGGGTATGGATACCGTATCGCGAGAGCTGCTCGGCGCTCAGAAGAAAGCCGAGGCGTTGTTCGCCGCCGTCGTCGAAGAAGGGTTGATCCGGCCCGGCGCGCTGGAGAGCGAGCTCTCCGATAAAATCCACGCGCTTGCGCGCGAGCGGTTCGGCCTGAAACGCCATTGGCACAGGCGCATCGTGCGCTCAGGCCCGAATACCCTGACGGGCTATTACGACGATCCGCCGGACCGGCGCATGACGGACGATGACATCGTCTATCTCGACTTCGGTCCACTGTTCGAGGAGTGGGAGGCGGATTATGGACGCACGTACGTGATCGGTTCGGATCCGCACAAGCGTAAGCTCGCGGGCGATCTCGCGGATGCGCATCGTCGCGGCAAGGAGTTTTACCGGCGCACGCCGGATCTGACGGCGGGCGGCCTGTACGATTTCATCTCGGCATGCGCGGCGGATTATGGTTGGGAGTTCGGCGCGCCGACGGCGGGGCATCTCGTCGGCCATTTTCCGCACGAGACGGCGCCGCAAAATTCGACGCGGTTTTCCGTGCGTCATGGTAATCCGCAACTGTTGCGCGAACCCGACGCCGAGGGCAAGTCGCGCCACTGGATACTGGAAGTGCACTTCGTCGACCGGGAGCGGCAGATTGGCGGATTTCTCGAGGAGCTGTTGACGGTGGATGAAGCTTGATGCATGCGCTGCCTCGCTGACCTGTTCGAACATCCGGTCGTCCAGCCTGCCCCATGTGTCTGGTGCCTGATCGCAGAATGGTTTAAGCTCAAAACATCTGTTCTGGAGGACGTTCCGTGGATTTGAGAGACCTGCCCGCCAATCCCGCCTTGCTGGTTCCCACCCGGCCGATGCCGCGTTGTGTCGGGGTGGTCGGCGCCGGCACCATCGGGCCGGACATCGGCTACTACCTGGCGAGCGAGATTCCCGATCTCAAGCTGGTTCTCATCGACATTGCGCCGGCGGCGCTGACCCGGGCCACCGAGCGATTGCACGGATACGTTGAAAAGGGGATCCAGCGCAAGAAGATCACGGCGGCGCAGGGCGCTTCGGTCCGCGCCGGGCTAAGCGCGAGCACCGACTACGCGCAACTGGCCGGGTGCGACTGGGTGATCGAGGCGGCCACCGAAGACCTGGCCTTGAAGCGCAGGATCTTCTCGCAAATAGAAGCGGTCGTCCGGCCCGAC
>JAFEGC010000550.1 GCA_018240265.1 Pseudomonadota bacterium
ACCGTTCGCCGCGGCGATCCTGCTGCTGGGCGCATGCGCCACCGCGCCGGCCAAGCCGCCGAGCTCCCGTGTCGCGCTGGAAGCGAACCGGCACGTGCTGCCCTCCCCCGCGCCGGTGCCGGTGCGCGCCTTCGCCAGCGATGATGTGGTGAGGCGGACCAACTTTGCCTCCCGTCCGGTGTTGAACGATGCCTGGCATCACGCGCATGAAAGCCCCCGCGCCTATCCCGCGACTTTCTCCACGCTGCCCGACCTGCATTCGCGCGCCTACCTGCTCGACCTGTCCATTCCCACCATGGGCGGAGATGGGCGCGGCATCCGCGACCAATCGCCCACCGAGCAGTTCATCCGCCAGGTGCGCAAAGAGGGCATGCCGTTCGCGCGCCTGTGGCAGAACGACCAGGCGCTGCTGTCCCTGGGTTTGAACCGCAAGGGCAAACCGGGCTTGTGGATCATCCAAAAAACGCGTTAGATCGTCCCATCATTGTGTTTGGACGTGCGCGGGCGGCTTGGCCGCCGGCGCGCATTGATGCATGGCGGCCCTCGCACCCATTCCCGATCCACCGGTATTGCAGGACCGGTTCTATTACCTGACCAATTTCCACGCGCTGCTCGACTGGCTTGGGCAACGCTATGCCGACCCGGCGTGCACCGCGCATCGGCATCGATACCCTGACCCTGCCCGTGCAGGCGACGCGGGTCGAGCTGGCGGCGCTTGCGCACCTGCAGATGCAGGAGCCGGAGTCGCGGGTGTACTGGGTGGAAAATGCGCTGCTCAATTCGCTGTTCGGGCTGCTGTGCTGGGAGGCCATATTCGCGCCGCTCCCCGGCGCGTTCTTCCATCCCTACCATCACGGCCCCGCCGACCTGCTCGCCGCGGATTTTCATGAGCGGCGCGCGGCGGTGTTCGAGCGATGTTTCGCGCAGCTGCGAAGCGGTGCTCACGAGCAGCTGATCCTGCGTCGCTTCGAGGCCAAGCAGGGCATCCAATCGCCGTTCGTGTATTGGGGCGCGCTGGATCGCGACACGCTGGAACAGGCCTTGCGCTGCATTCCGGCGGCGCACCTGGAGATATTTTTCCGGTGGATGCTCAAGGACCTGGGCGTGCATGGCGCCGGCTTTCCCGACCTGGTGCAGTTCTGGCCGGCGCAGCGCCGCTACCGCATGATCGAAATCAAGGGCCCCGGGGATCGCCTGCAGGAAAACCAGCGGCGCCTGTTCGAGCACGGCGCGGCGCATGGCCTGCCCATGCGGGTGCTGAATATCCGCTGGGCGTCGCCCGCCGCGGTCGATTCGGTGCGTTCTTGACAGCCGGCGCGCGCAACGCCTACCGTCATTCACATGGGACACCGACTCAGCAAGATCTACACGCGCACCGGCGATGAGGG
>JAFEGC010000551.1 GCA_018240265.1 Pseudomonadota bacterium
CCAGCAGCCCAATCTTGGCGCCGTCCCGCTGGATGATGGTGTTGGTGCCGATGGTGTTGCAGAAGCGGATCAGGTCGGTTTGCGCCAGCATCGCCGGCACCTCCATCCCAAACACCTCCGCACAGGCGCGAATGCACGCGGCAAAGCAAAGGGTGAGGTCGTGGGGCGTGGTGGCGACCTTGACCGTGCGGGCATCGTTTCCACGCACGACCACGCCGTCCGTGAAGGTTCCACCCGTATCGATGTCAATCGTGAATGCCATGCCTCCCCCGATTCGATGCCCGCCGGCCGGCTGCACCCGGCGTTTCAGCCGCCCGGGAGCTTCCCCAGCAGGCCGTAAAAAACGAAACCGACGATCTGATCGTGGATCTCCTCCACCGACAGACCGGCCACGTGGTCCTGCCAGCGCAGGTACCAGTTGATGACGCCCAGCACGTTGAAGGCCAGCACCCGCGCGGCAGCGGGCGAGACGTGCCGGGCCTTCAGCAGCTCGCCGATCTGCTCGCGGTACAGGTCCAGGATTTCCTTCTGGATGCGCTTGTTGATGCGCTTGCCGCCGGGCGAGAGCCGCTCCTCGTCGATGAAGAAGATCTTGACTTCACGCCGATGGCGCATGCTCTCCTGCAAGTGCGCGCGAACCAGCGCGGAAAAGCGCTGCTCCGCCCCATCCGCGGGCTTCATGGCCGAGCGCAGCCGGTCCGGCATGCCCTGGACCGAGTACTCCAGGATGGCCAGCCACAGGGACTCCTTGTCCTTGAAGTAGTGGTAGACGTTGGACACCGAGCGACCCGTGATCTTGGCGATGTCGCGGATGGAGGTGCCGGCGTAACCGTTCGCGGCGAACAGGTCCACCGCCGCCTCCACCAGGTCTTCGCGACGGCCGGCGTAACGCTTGCTCATGGCGCGCTCCGTCGATTCCACGACCGCCGCACCCTCACCGGATCGAATTCCACGAACTCCATGCATACTTCAACTTATAGAACGATCGTTCTATCTTGGTCAAGCCCCATTCATATAAATATCCATTACTTACTTTCAAAAATATCTATAATTCATTGTTATATATCCTTTTAAATCTGCGATATTTGAATATCCAAGTTACCGATCAAGGCTTGGATCATTCGTTCCAAATCTCGAATTCCTGCAAATCGCTGCAGCCCGTCGCGCCACCCGGCCTGCGGCGGCGCGCGGTCAAGCACGGACGACCCGCAACCTGAAGTGTACGTCCGCGACGCCGAACTCGCGCCCAAAGTCCACGCTCCAAAACAACCGTATTCTGGACAATAGGTATCGTATTGCGGTACTCTCTCCAGCCTCACCTGAGCGCAACCGCAACCACTTGCGAACCGCCATGTGCCGATGAATCTCGATCGCCTGGGGGG
>JAFEGC010000552.1 GCA_018240265.1 Pseudomonadota bacterium
GCCAACAGCATCCTGGTGGTGAGTTTCGCGCGCGCGCAATTCGATGCCGGCGTGCGTGCGGATCGCGCGGCCATCGCGGCGGGCATGGCGCGCATACGGCCGGTGCTCATGACTGCCGCTGCCATGATCATCGGCATGCTGCCCATGGCCCTCGGCCTGGGCGAGGGTGGCGAGCAGAATGCGCCGCTGGGCCGTGCGGTCGTCGGCGGGCTGATTTTCGCCACGGTGGCTACGCTGTTCTTCGTGCCGGCGGTATTCAATCTGATTCATGGCCGGCGGCGCGCATCGGCATCGGGAGCAAGTGCATGACCGGAATTCCGGTCCGGGAAAACGGGCGTAGATGGGGATGGTTCGCGCTGCTGGTCGTGCTGGCGCTGGCCGGCTGGGGAATTTTCACGCGCCTGCAGACCCGCAGCGCGCTGGCGCGCGAGGCGCGCGCCGCCGCGGTACCGATGGTGAGCGTGGTGATGCCGCAGGCGGACGCCGCCAGCGGCACGCTGCAACTGCCGGCCAACGTGCAGGCCTGGGCCGATGCGCCCATCTATGCCCGAGCCAGCGGTTATCTGCGGCGCTGGCTGGTGGACATCGGCGCGCACGTCAAGCGCGGTCAGTTGTTGGCGCAGATCGATGCGCCGGAGGGCGGACAGCAGATCGCCCAGGCACGCGCGCAGCTCGCCACCTCGCAGGCCGGTGAGCGGCTGGCGCAGTCCACCGCGGCACGCTGGTCGTCCATGCTCGCCTCCGACGCGGTGGCCAGGCAGGATGTGGATGAGAAGCTTGCCGATGCCGAGGCCAAACGCGCCGACCTCGCGGCGGCGCGGGCCAACCTCGATCGGCTGCGCCAGCTCGGGGATTATCAGCGCATCGTCGCGCCCTTCGACGGCGTGATCACCGCGCGCAGCACCGACGTGGGCGCGCTGGTCACTGCCGGGAGCGGGGCGAGCGTGGGTCGTGAGCTGTTCCACATTCAGGACGTGAGCCGTCTGCGCATTTATGTGAACGTGCCGCAGGCCTTCACGCCTGCCATCCAGCTGGGTGCGAAGGCGGCGCTGCGCATCACCGAGCTCCCGGGGCAGGCCTTCCCCGCGCGGGTGGTGAGCATGGCCGGCGCGTTGGATGCGGCCTCGCGCACGCTGCTTACACAGTTGGAGGTGGACAACTCCAGCGCCCGCATCCGCCCCGGCTCCTACGGCGAGGTGGAATTCGATCTGACCGGTGCCAGGACCGGTCTGCGCCTGCCGGCCATCTGCCTGTTGTTCCGCTCCGAAGGGTTGAGCGTCGCCACGGTGGATGCTCAAGGGCGGGTTACGCTCAAGTCCGTGGTGCTGGGACGCGATTTCGGCAAGGAGGGGGAAGTGATGCAGGGCGTGGCGCCGACGGA
>JAFEGC010000553.1 GCA_018240265.1 Pseudomonadota bacterium
GATGATGAGCACGGCGAGCCCGACCGACAGCGACAGGCCGGTAACCGCGAAAGTGAAGTAGCAGATGCCCGTCGCCAGCGACAACAGCATGAAGAACAGCGAGGTGTAGGCGCGCGGATCCTGGTACACCGCGAAGAATTGTTGCAACGGTCCTTTTTCGGCCGTGTCGCGCCGGGTGGGTGTGTTCAGCGCCGTCCTGACCTTGGCCTCGGTGTCCTTGTAGGCGGCCGCCACTTCCTGCGGATCGCCATAGGTGGAGGCGATCAGCTCCAGCACATCGGCTTCGGATTTGTCCGGATGCGCCGCGATTTCGGCGCGCAGATATTCCTCGGCATCGTACAGCGCGTCCTGGATCAGCGCGGCGTCCTCGCCGGCCAGGGCGGCGCGCAGCTGCGTCAGGTATTGCTCGATGGATCGTGGGGCGGAGGCGGTCATGGGAACTCCCGAAAGCCGGCTCATCGAAGCCGGTGAGAATGAAGGTTCATGTGGAGGAACCGGGTTCGTTGAACCGGTCGACGAAGTCGCGGGTATCACGCCAGATGCCACGCCACTGCGCCAACACCGCGCGGCCCTGGTCGGTGATGCGGTAGTAGCGCCGCGGCGGTCCGGAATACGAGGGCACGATGCGGCTGGTCAGCAATTGCTGCGCGGCCAGGGCACGCAAGACCGGATACAGCGTACCTTCTTTGAAAATGGGCTGCCCCTCGTTGGCCCGCTGCAGGCGCTTGGCGATCTCATACCCATACAGGTCTTCGCCCGACCGATCGAGCACTGACAGCAGCACTAGGCCCACCAGGCCCGAATTGAGATCCTTTTGGAATTTGCGGGTATCGCTATCATCCATCGATTAATACTATATAGTTACTAATACTAGTAATCAAGCGGTATGGGAAATCCAACATGACTAGGGCGGGAAAGCTCTGCGGAATATGACCCAAATCGGATTTTTACAGTCAAATCCACGACTCGCGGCAGCGCTCGGGCACACTATACGGTCCGTGGAATCGGTGCATTTCTAAAAGGAGTCGGATCGCCATCATGTGTGGAATCGTGGGAGCCATCGCCGAGCGCAACGTCGTCCCGATCCTGTTGGAGGGCCTGCGGCGGCTCGAGTATCGCGGCTATGACTCCGCCGGTCTTGCCGTCCTGAATTCCACGCAGCATATCGCCCGGGTACGCACCGTCGGCAAGGTCAAGAATCTGAGCGATGCGGTCGCCGCCAACCACACCCACGGCCCCATCGGTATCGCGCATACGCGCTGGGCCACTCACGGCGTGCCCAGCGAGCGCAATGCGCATCCGCACATGTCGGCCAATGGCATCGCCATCGTCCACAATGGCATCATCGAAAACCACGAGGAACTGCGCGCCGACCTCA
>JAFEGC010000554.1 GCA_018240265.1 Pseudomonadota bacterium
CCGAGCGCAACCGGCTGTATTCCAAGGACCGGATCCTCAGACCCATGAGGCGGATCGACTTCGATCCCGACGGCAAGCGCAATGCGCAGAATCGCGGCAAATCCGGCTACGAACCCATCAGCTGGGACGAAGCGCTGGATCTCGTGAGCGCGGAGATCAAGCGCGTGCAGGGCACCTATGGACCCTCGGCGCTGACGGCCATGACGTCCTCGCACCACAACTGGGGTCTGGTGGGCTACAAGATCAGTGCCTTCCAGCGCTTCTTCAACCTGATCGGCTACACGGCGGTGCATGACAACCCGGACAGTTGGGAAGGCTGGCACTGGGGTGCGACGCACACCTACGGTTTCTACTGGCGCCTCGGCATGCCCGAACCCTATGACATGCTGGAAGATGGCCTCAAGCACGCGCAAATGGTCGTCTACTGGTCCAACGACCCCGAGACTACCCGCGGCGTCTACACCGGGCAGGACTCGGCGATGTGGCGACGCTGGCTGCGCGAGAAGGGCGTGAAGATGGTCGTCATCGATCCCTATCACAATTCGACAGCGGGGCCGATGGACGCCAAGTGGCTCGCGCCGCGCCCGGGTACCGATGCTGCGCTGGCGCTGGCGATTGCCCACGTGTGGATCAGCGAAGGCACCTACGACAAGCAGTATGTCGCGGATCGTACCGTCGGCTTCGAGGAGTTCCGCCGCTACGTGATGGGCGAAGTCGACCAGCTGCCGAAGACTCCGGCCTGGGCGGCAGAGGAGTGCGGGATACCGGTGCGCACCATCGTCGCGCTGGCGCGCGACTGGGCGCGTCTGCGCACCATGCTGGGAGCCGGCGCGCGTGGCGGCGAGGGCGGCGCCTGCCGCCAGGCGTATGCGACGGAGTGGGCACGGCTGATGGTGCTGCTGCAGGCGATGCAGGGTTTGGGCAAACCGGGTCGCGGCATCTGGGGCACCGCGATGGGAGCGCCCTGGAACCACAAGGTCTACTTCCCCGGCTATGGCGATCCGGATGGCCAGATCGCGCGCAGCCGTGCGGCCAAGTACGTGCCGCAGAATCCGGTACAGCAGAAGCTCTATCGGCTGCTGCTGCCTGATGCCGTGCTCACGGGCAAGGCCCAGTGGCTAGGCGAGACTTTTTGCAACAGGTCGTTGGAGCAGCAATTCAAAGCCTTCGTCTACCCGATGCCGGGCAATTCGCCGGTGAAGATGTTCTATCGCTACGGTGGTTCCTTCCCCGGCACGATGACCGATACCAGTAAATGGGCGCGCATGTATCAGAGCCCGAATCTGCAGTGCGTCGTCAATCAGGACATCTGGTGGTCGTCGGAGACAACTTACGCGGACGTGATCCTGCCGGCATGTACGCAGCTCGAGCGCGAGGA
>JAFEGC010000555.1 GCA_018240265.1 Pseudomonadota bacterium
CCGTTCCAGTCCGTACAACAGGCTGTTGAGATCGACCGGAACGATGGCGGTGGTTTCGATGCTGGCCAGGTCCTGCGGATCGCGCAGCCAGCGGGAGCTGAAATCCCAACCGCTTTCGGCGGCCGAGCGCAGGTCGCGATACAGTTCAGAGGACGGCCGTGCCGAGCGGGCCGCCAGCGCGGCATCCTCGAAATAGGATTCATCGCGCGGCGTATCGAGGGCATCCCAGTAGCGGTTGAGCACCGCCCCGTCCGGCATGCGCACCACGTGCTCGCGCGCCTCGCCCGGCGCCAGCTCGCGTTCGCCCCGCATCCAGAAGGCGTATTCGGTGCGCAATGCCTGAAGCTGCTGCGCGCGCGCTGTCGGCGTGTCGCCCGGCACCAAGCCGACCATGAGGTAGAACACCGGTAGCTGCGACCGCGACAGGTAGTACGTGCGCGCGCCGTTCGGCACATGGCCATAGCGCTCTATCAGGTCGGTGAAGTTGGCCACCAGATCGCGCGCCATCGCCGACTCGCCGTCCTGCAACAGGCCCAGCAGGGTGAAATATGAGTCCCAGTAGTAAATCTCGCGGAACCGGCCGCCCGGCACGACGTAAGGATGAGACAGGGACAATTGCGAGGAGAACGGCGCCGCCTGCAACGGCGGCCGCGATAGCAGAGGCCACAACGCCTTGATATGCGCCTCCAGCGAGGCTGCCGGCGGAACTGGCTGTGGCTCGCCGGCCGCCACTTTCGGCGGCAAGGTGAAATTCGCCGCGACGAATGTCGCCAGCTCCGCGGGCGTCGAGGGCTTACGCGCCTCGTAATCGGCGAGGATGGACTGCGGCGGTCGCAGCGGCACGGCGTCGGCGAAGCTCTTGCTATCCGGATACAGCCGCGCCGATTCCACCTGCTCGTACAGGGGGCCGAACAACTGCGCCGGCGAGCGCGGCAGCGCGGCCTCGTTGGCGGCTGCGACCTGCGTCCAGGCGGCCAGGAAAAACAGTGCTGCGCCGGTCGCGATGCTCATCGAATGTCGAGGAGACGTAGCACCCGCTGCCACTACGTCGCGTTCCAGAGCTTGAGGCGGCAATGACGCGCAATGTGTCGGAAATCCTGATCCGCACTCAGCAGCGTCAAATCGTGCCGCAGGCATAGCTGCGCAATCAGCGCGTCGATCGTACCGGCTTGCACGCCGGCGCGACGGCATTCGTTTCGAAGACTTGCCGCTGCCACATGATCCTCACGCTCCGGAATGAGAAGTGGAAGGGCCGAAAAATGTTCGAGTATTTGCGCCTTGGATTTCGGCCCTGCAAAGCCTTGAAGCAGCTCCTGCAGCACCAGACCCGTCGTGATAACCGTCTCCCCGGCGCTGAGCGAACGACGGAGCGCATT
>JAFEGC010000556.1 GCA_018240265.1 Pseudomonadota bacterium
CTGGAGGAGGCGAAGGCGGACATCTCCGGCCTATGGGCGCTGCAGCAGCTCATGAATGACGGTGTGCTGCCCAAGACCGATGAGCACGCCACTTACGTGACCTTCCTCGCCTCGGCATTTCGCACGCTGCGTTTCGGTCTCACCGAGGCGCATGCCAAGGGCATGGCGTTGCAGCTCAACTATTTGCTGGATGCCGGCGCGGTGCGCGCGCAGGCCGATGGCACGTTTGCGGTGGATTTCGCGCGCATCAAGCAGGCGGTGGCGGGCCTTGCGCGCGAGATCATGACCCTCCAGGCCACCGGCGATTACGCGCGCGCCAAGGCCTTGAGCGAGAAAATGATGGTGATCCGGCCGCAGGTGGCCGCCGCGCTCGCGCGGTTGGAGAAGCTCCCCGTGGACATCCACCCGCGCTTCGTCACCGCGCAGGCGCTGGCTCCCTGACGGGCTGCGCTAGGGCAGCGAATACCAAGTGGCGCGGGCCTTGCCGTAACGGCGTATGCGGCCCGACTCGACCAACTCGCCCAGGCGCGCGGCAAGATTATCCTTCTGTCTCTTGAGGCTGCGCAGGAAAAAACCGATCCAGGGCTCCCAATCCGGTGCGTGCTTGAGCGTGGTCTGCGTGCGGCGCAGCAGGACCTGGTGCAATTGACGGATGTGGCTTTCGGTGAGACGCAGGTCGGCCCAGGCCTCGAACACCAGATCCATCGCTTCGGCATAGCCGGCGACTTCCTGTTCGTCACGTGTGCTGCATGCCTGGATGGAAAGCGTTCGCGAGAGCAGGTCACTGACCTCGGCGTCCGAGAGCTTGGCGCCTTCGATGCGGGTGGAGGACCCGATGCTTTCCACCGTGGCCACCCTGTGGAGGGCCCTGAGCGGGTCCCGGGAGAGGGCCTTCAGGGCTTCCCAGCGGCCCTTGAACTCATCGATTTCAGCGATGAGCTTGACCAGTTCGGGTCCGAGGCTGAGCTTGGGTTCTTGCATGGTGGGGGCTAAGAATATCCAGTTATATCCAATTAGACCCAATTTGAGCTGCAAGTCCGCCGCGAGCCGCAGGGTCCTTCGCACCCATTAAATTTGACCTTCGTCACGGCTCGCGTATACTCCGCGCTCCGTTTTTCAGGCCGGAGCGCGTGGGCGCGCACGCCAGTCATCCGCTTCAAGGGTGCTGGGGTCGCGGTCCAGACCGCCGGTCTTGGCCAATACAGCGCATGCCAATCGCAGCATTCGCGGTGTGAGGATAGAGGAACATGTCAATCGGTCTGGTTGGCCGCAAGTGCGGCATGACCCGTATTTATAATGACGTCGGCGCGGCCGTCCCCGTGACGGTCATCGAGGCGCTCCCCAATCGGGTCTCGCAAGTCAA
>JAFEGC010000557.1 GCA_018240265.1 Pseudomonadota bacterium
TGTCGGCGCATGCGGTGCGGGTCGCGATTCAACTGGTTGTCGGTGCCGTGCCTGGCGGCGCTGCTGGCGTGGCCCGCGCAGCGCGCGGCCGCGCGCAGCAGTTGGGGCGGATCGGTGGGCGTGACGACGGATTACCTGGTGCGAGGCATTTCGCGCAGCGATCACGACCCCTCGCTCCAGGCCGAGGTGCACGTGAGCGGTGAGGCCGGCTGGATCGCCGGGCTGTTCACCGCCAGCACACGCATCGCGCCGGATGCGCCTCGCGACGCGGAACTCGGCGCGCTGCTGGGCTACGCCTGGAACTGGAACGAGGATTGGAGTTCGCGCCTCCTGGCCAACCACTACCGCTATCCCTGGAACCAGCAGGGCAATGGTTACAACTACACCGAGTTTGCCTTCGACCTGGCCTACCGCGGCTGGCTGTCGTTCACTATGGTCTACTCTCCCGATGCGCCGCGCTACCAGCCCTACTATGGCCTGATCGGGGTGCCCGCGCGCTCGGCCGAGATCAACCTGCAGTCGCCGGCCTGGCATCGGCTGAATTTCAATGCCGGCGCCGGCTATTCGCGTTTCGGCGGGCCGGGCGGCGCGGGCTTCGCCTACTGGAGCGCCGGCGCCGCGCTGGACCTGGCACCGTGGACACTATCGGCCGGCTTCGTCGATACGAGTTCCGCCAGCTCCGATCTGTTCTATGATTCCGCCGCGCATCGCCGCTGGATGGCCGCCCTCACCTGGCGCTTCTAATCCCATGCAACCTATTTGCGGCCGGCGGGTACTTACCTCAGTGAGGCGTGGACACGCTCCGCGCAGCGGCGATTGACATAACCCATGCGACCCATGACCGACAAGCTGCCCGACGACCACGAGCGCCAACTGCTCACCGCCATCGCCGCGGGCAGCCGCCTGGCGCTGGAGGAACTGTACCTGGCGTATCACCGGCGGCTGTCGCGCTTCCTGTCGCGGTTCACGCAGCGCTATGAAACCATCGAGGAAGTGGTCAACGATACCTTCCTGGTGGTGTGGCAGCACGCTCATGCCTTCCGCGGCGCCTCGCGCGTCTCGACCTGGATCATCGGCATCGCCTACCGCACCGCGCTCAAGGCGCTGCGGCGCGAGCAGACGGGAACCGGCGGCGCGCCGACAGCCGAGATCAGCGTGGACCCCATCGGCGAGGCCGAGCAGCGCGACTGGGTATTACAGGCATTGAAGCAATTGCCGCTGGAGCAGCGCATGGTCATTGAGCTCGCCTATCACCTGGGTCATTCCATCGAGGAAATCGCCGCCATCACCGAGGCGCCGGTGGGCACGGTCAAGGCACGCATGTTCCATGCGCGCGAACGGCTGCGCCAGCA
>JAFEGC010000558.1 GCA_018240265.1 Pseudomonadota bacterium
CAGCGAGCCGTGGAGGGAAGTCTCCTGGGACGAGGCGATCGCGCGCGCCGCCTCTGAGTTCAAGCGCATCCAGCGCGACTACGGCCGGTTCGCCGTGGGCGGCATCACCTCCTCACGCTGCACCAACGAGGAGACCTTCCTGGTGCAGAAGCTGGTGCGCGCGGCTTTCGGCAACAACAACGTGGACACCTGCGCGCGGGTCTGTCATTCGCCCACGGGTTACGGCTTGAAGCACACCATCGGCGAGTCTGCCGGAACCCAGGCGTTCAGCTCGGTGATGCATGCCGACGCGGTCATGGTCATCGGCGCCAATCCCACCGATGGGCATCCGGTGTTCGCCTCGCAGTTGAAGCGCCGGCTGCGGCAGGGCGCCAAGCTCATCGTCGTCGATCCACGTGCCATCGGCCTTGTGCGCTCACCGCATATCCAGGCCGACTATCACCTGCAGTTGCGGCCTGGCACCAATGTGGCGGTGCTCAACGCGCTGGCGCACGTCATCGTCACCGAAGGCCTGGCAAAGACCGAGTATGTGGCGCAGCGTTGCGAGCCCGAACCTTTCGCCAAGTGGTGCGCCTTCATCAGCGAGCCGCGCAATTCGCCGGAAAACCTCGAGAATCTCACCGGCGTGCCGGCGGATACGGTGCGCCGTGCGGCGCGGCTGTTCGCCGCGGCGCCCAATGGCGCGATCTACTACGGTCTGGGTGTGACCGAACACAGCCAGGGCAGTACCGCGGTCATGGGCATCGCCAACCTGGCGATGGTCAGCGGCAACCTCGGCCGCGAGGGTGTGGGCGTGAACCCGCTACGCGGCCAGAACAATGTGCAGGGCTCCTGCGACATGGGTTCCTTCCCCCATGAGTTCTCCGGTTACCGGCATGTGGCCGATGCGGCCGTGCGCGCGCAGTTCGAGCAGCACTGGCAAGTGCCGCTCCTGGATGAGCCGGGCCTGCGTATCCCCAACATGTTCGAGGCGGCACTCGACGGCACGTTTCGCGGCCTGTACGTGCAGGGCGAGGACATCCTGCAGTCCGACCCGAATACGCATCATGTGGTGGCGGCGCTGTCAGCCATGGAATGCGTGGTGATACAGGACATGTTCCTGAATGAAACCTCCAAGTATGCGCACATCTTCCTGCCGGGGTCGTCCTTCATGGAAAAGGACGGCACTTTCATCAATGCGGAACGGCGCATTTCGCGCGTGCGCAAGCTGATCGAGCCGAAGAACGGGCTGGCCGACTGGCAGGTAACCGTGCTGCTGTCGAACGCGCTGGGCTATCCCATGAACTACAGCCATCCCGGAGAGATCATGGATGAGATCGCCGCGCTGACGCCCACTTT
>JAFEGC010000559.1 GCA_018240265.1 Pseudomonadota bacterium
CGGTGGCCAGGGCAATGCCCAGGCGCCACGGGCTCCAGGTCCGCTCCGACAGCAGCAGCGGCCAGGCGCTGCGGTCGGCGGTGGACTCCTTACCGGTCATGAGGTCCGCGCTCGGCGCGCGCCATACTCGCTGCTCACGTGCAATACCAGCCGATCACCAGCAGCAGCGCGGGAATCACCATGCCAAGCATTACCAGCCAGAACCAGCTGCGCGCATCGAAGTCCTCGCCCTGCTGTTCGCCCGCGGCGAGCGCGTTCAGGCGCGTTTCGAGATCGCTCGCGATCGGTTCATTCATCCCGCTGTCCGTCATCGACCGGATGTCGATCCATGGTAACGCAGAATCCGCCGCTCAGCTCTTGGACGATGTCGGGAAGCTCTCCGCGTCCGAGTACGGGAACCACCAGAAATCATGCGCCCGCGCCGCGGGGTCGATCATCGAAAACTTGGTGTGACGGAAGGAATCCAGGCCTTCCGCGCCGAGCTGACGGCCCATGCCGGATTGCTTGCGGCCGCCGAAGGGACCGGCGTCATTGTCCAGGAGCGGCGCATTGACCCAGACCATGCCCGCCTCCAGCTCCTCGATGGCACGCATGGATTCATTCAGATCCTGGGTGTAGATGGTCGAGCCCAGGGCGTAGTTGGAGCGATTCGCAAGCTCGATGGCCTCGTCGAAGCTCGACACGCGGCACACCGGCGCCACCGGTCCGAAGGACTCGGTGCGCAGGATGTGCGCATCGGCCGAGACGTCGGTCAACACGGTCGCATCCGCGAACCAGCCCTTCTTCAGCGCCGCCGGGCGGCCTCCGCCGACGACGACCTTGGCGCCCTCGTCCTTGGCGCGCGCCAGCAGGCCCAGGTAGCGGGTCAGTTCTTTCTCCGAGGCCATGGGTCCCATGTCGACCTTGTCCAGGCCGTTGCCGATGCGGACTTGACGCGTGTAGTGAGCCACGCGTTCGACGAAGGCATCGCACACCGCCTCGTGCACGTAGAAACGTTCGGAAGCCGCGCACACCTGGCCGCAGTTCAGGAAGGCGCCGAAGGCCGCGCCGCGCGCCGCCGTCTCCAGCGGCGCGGAGGGCATGACGATGAACGGATCGTTGCCTGAGGTTTCAATCAGCGTGCGCTTGTACAGGCGCGCACAAGTTTCCGCCACGGCACGCCCGGTGGGCACGCTGCCGGTGAAGGCCACCATGTGCGTACGCTCATGTTCGACCAGCGCCCGGCCGACGTTGCCGCCGCCGGCCAGCACCTGAACCACGCCGGGCGGCAGGCAGCCGAAGCTTTCCACGAATTTCAATGTCGTGAGCGTGGTCAGCTCCGAGGGTTTGATGATCACC
>JAFEGC010000055.1 GCA_018240265.1 Pseudomonadota bacterium
CCGGCGCCAGCGCCTCGCCGACGACCTCCTCGTTGGCGAATGGGCCGTACATCTCGGCGGTGTCGAAGAAAGTCACGCCGCGATCCACCGCTGCGCGGATCAGCTCGATGCCGTCCTGTTTCGACAACGGCGTGCCATAGCTCTGGCTGATGCCCATGCAGCCGAAGCCGATCGCCGAAACTTCGAGCCCGCTGCTACCGAGTTTGCGTGTCTGCATTGTCGTGAACTCCAGTGTCAGCCTAGGTATTGCGCGTCGCTTCGCCTTCGCATTGATGCCAGCCCAGGCCGGAGATGACGATCAGGGTCTGGCCGAGCGGATGCGTGAGCCAGTTGCTGCGCGCGCCCGGCTCGAAGGTGACCAGGACGCCGCCGGCGCGCGCCGGCGCCTCCATCTGGAACGGCGCGTCAATGCGCACCGTGCCGATGAAATATTCCTTCGAACCCTGCACCGAGGGTCGCGAGCCATTGCGCTGCATGGTGCTCATGGTTCAACTCCTACTTCCTGGAAAACACGTCGGGCCATCGTCAGGGGGTGCTGTCCATCTCGGCTCGGCCTGTGACCTGCGCCTCTTGTCAGCCTTGCGCCAATCGCAGGCGCATGGTCTGTTCTTCCGTCATTCGTTTTCCCGCGCCTTGCTCACGGCCCGATTGCCCACGACTGGCAGAGCCGCAAGCGCAGTGCGGAATTCGGACAGTTCGCCGGCCGTGAAGCGCACCTCCAGCGCGCCCAGGTTCTCGCGCAGATGCGGCCATTTCGTCGTTCCGGGAATCGGCACGATGAAATCGCGCTGTGCCAACAGCCACGCCAGCGCGATCTGCACCGGCGTTGCCTGCTTGCGCTGCGCCCAGTCGCGGGCCAGCGCCACGACCTTCAGGTTCGTCTCCAGCGCCTCGGACGCGAAGAACGGCACACTGGCGCGACGATCCTGGGCGGCAAAGCGGCTGTAGCCGTTGAAGCCATCGGCCAGCAGCCCACGCATCGTCGGCCCCCAGGGCACGAACCCGACACCAAGCTCGGCACAGGTGTCCAGCATGGCGATTTCGGACAGGCGTTCGAGCAGCGAGTATTCGCTCTGCACGGCCGCCACCGGCGTTACCGCATGCGCACCGCGCAGGGTTTCGGGGTTCACTTCGGAAACGCCGAAGGCACGGACCTTGCCCGCCGAAACCAGATCGCCCACCACCCCCGCGATATCGGCGATCGGCACCTTCGGGTCCATCCGGTGCAGGTACAGCAGGTCGATGCGGTCAGTGCGCAGTCGCTTCAGCATGCCGTCGACCCGCTCCTTGATGTGCGCGGGCCGGCTGTTGCGGCCGGTGACAGACGAGCCGTCGTAGTTGAAGCCGAACTTGCTGGCCAGTACCACCTCGTTGCGGATCGGCTGCAGTGCCTCGCCGACAATCTCTTCGCTGATGAAGGGGCCGTAGACCTCGGCCGTATCGAAAAAGGTGACGCCCATCCGATGCGCATCGCGGATCAGGCGAATCATCGCAGCGCGTTCGGGTGCAGGGTTGTAGAAGCCCGGCGCCATCGCCATGCAGCCCAGTCCCAGGGCCGAGACCTCGAGCGGCCCGAGCCGGCGCTGCGGCAGTTGCCTGCGGCCGGCGGTGCTGGCCGGCTTGGCGGACTGCGCCCGTACGACACCCTGCATGCCGGTCATCAGCGGCACGGCGGCCATCGCGCCCAGGCTGCCGGCCAGGAACCTGCGCCGATCATGTGCTGCATGGTTCCGTTGGTCCCGTCCTTCGTGTTCGTTACGCATCGGTACCCCACTTGGCTAGTTGGTTTACTCAGCTCTTTTCTGGCATCGGTGCTTCACGACCGACGTCGACCATTCGCTGCTGATCCAGCCGCGTGCCTGCGACCAGGCTCCTCGGGTCCTTCGGTCTGCGCAGATTCAACCAGACTGTTCATTGCATTCCTGCCAGGGCCCTACGCGATGCCGTCATCCTGCGCCTATCCTGTCCGCGGAAAAAGCCGAGCATGCTCAACGCACTGATGAGGTAGCCTCAGTAATGGCCACCTGGAAAGCCCACGCAGGCAAGGCAGGCAAAGCGCGGGAATACACGCTTTGGGTGCGGGCGACACGGCAGTTGACCGCAATCCCGTCCCAGATCTAGTGGCGCCAGTTCGTAGCTCGGCTTGCGGCTACGTGACCGGCGAAACCATCTCTTTGGCCAAGGTAACATCCCAGCAACGCAGCAACATCTTGACGGCGCGATCCGGAGAATTCATCGTCTTCTGGCGTCGCCTTGCTGATGAATGCCTCCAGGAGACTCTTGCTGGTTTCCGCCCAATCCGGCTCCTGCGTGAAGTGCCCGCCGCAATGACGCTTCTTGTCGAATACAACTTCCATGCGGTCATTCATCGCAAATGATATTCCATACCGGCATACGTCTCATCCCGAAAGCTGCACAAGATGTTCCGCCGCAGCACCGACCATGGCGGTTGGGCGGATACTCTGATCGAAGGTCACGAATCGCCATTTGTTTCTGACAGCCAGCGCAAGTAGATATCGATCCGTAATTTGCTTTGGTCCGAGCAGCTCATTGAGCTTGAGGACTTCCGTATCGGTGAGACTCACATCGTCCGGCCAAAAGCGATGGCGCTCGGTTCCCTTCGCCATCGCGAGGCGCTGAAGAATTGCAGCCACAGGTAGCGGGTTGGCGCAGCCGGGACTCCACATGATGCGTACCGTACCGTTCTCTGTGATCGGACAAGATGCTCAACCATGCTTGAGTTGGCTGGAAAACCAGGACGTGGCAACGGTAGCCGGGACATCAGGATAGGTGCCAAGCGAAAGCGTCTTTCGCTTGCCGGCGTAGCGTCGCAACCGAATGCATTGGGCCAATGTTGGCCAGGTGCCAACGTTTAGCGACATAATCCACATAAATGAGCCTTTTTCGACCCAGATGGCCACGACGAGCCTGCAAAGTCGCCCCTCCGATGACCCAGCGGACGACCTTGCGGGAACTGTTCGGCGAAGGAGTCGACGCGGTACAGGTGGTCGAGCACCTTTGTTTGCCTGGACCCCTGTGCGCAATCGCTACCACCCGTCGTCGCCGCCTCTACCTGCGCGGCGCGCACGCCATCAGTCGGCGCAGCGCAGCCGGCAGTCATGACCCGCAATGCTGACCTGATTCATGGACATTGAACGTATCGCCGCCGGCCGCTGCATGCCGCCCTTTCCCGTCTACGACGATCTCGTCGGAACGCTGCTTGCGGCCCACAAGTCGGCTCGGGCGGAGCGCAATGCTGCGGTGGCGCATGTGCTCGGCGTCTGCGCAGGGTATGCCTATGCCGACGCCGCGACGGTCGCGATGATGATGGCGCGACTCGGTCTCGAATCGCACGCCTGCGTGCGCATCGGGCAGACCGTCGATGCGATGTACGTCTACTCGACCGCCTATCTGCTACAGAGCCGCTGTGGGCGCGTCGCGATCCTCGGTTACCGCGGCACCGAGCCGACCTCGCTCGGTAACTGGATCGGCGACAGCGACGTCGGCTCGGAATCCTCGCGACTGATGAGCGGCGCGGGCGAGGCGCTGCGCGTGCACGCGGGCTTCCATCGCAATGTGCGCGCTACCCGCTGGGCAGTGCTCAACGAGTTGCGGCTCGCCTTGCAGGGCCGCTCGCTCCTTGATCCAGCGGAGCAGCTTGCGCAGCCTCTCGAGGCGCTGTACGTGACGGGGCACAGCCTGGGTGGCGCGATGGCGGTGCTGTTCGCGCTCTCTCTCGGCAGGGAGGGTGACGAGCGCTCGCTCGTCGAGCGACTGCGTGCGATTTACACATTCGGCCAGCCGATGGTCATCGGCGGTCCCTTGTCCACAGCCGTGCGAGAGGTTGCAGATCGCCTCTACCGCCATGTCATGCCGCGTGATCCGGTGCCGGCCTTGCCGCCGAGCGCCTGGGGTCGATTCGATCATTTCGGCCGTGAGTACTGCCATACGAGCGAAGGCTGGGAGCCGTCGGCCGCGCCTGTCAGGCAGCTGAAAAGTGCCGCAGACATCCCGCGCGCGCTGCTCGCCGCGTTCGCGACCGAAAAGCGCCGCGCGCAAGATCGCTACACCATCGACGCACACGGTCCGCACCAGTATCTGGCGGCGCTGCGTCCCGCGGGACGCGTGACCGAACTCGGCGACTGATGCGCGCGGCGCCGGCCTAGACGGACAGTACACCCGGCCAGTGGCGCATCCATTGACGCCGCCTGGCGAGCGTCTGCCACTCCGGGTCGTTGGGCTCGATGCGCATCGAGCCGGCAGTCAGGCCGTCGACACGCGCTTCAAGCGCGGCCGCGAGCGACGAATCCTCCACGATAAGCATCAGCTCGCTCTCCCAGTAGCCGGCCGTGATGTCCATGTTGGCGCTGCCCACCGCGCAGACACGGCCATCCACACACATCATCTTCGCGTGCACGTGGGAACTCACGGTGCGGATGTCCGGCGCCCATGAGGGGTGTCGCGCAACCCGAAACAGGTAGCCCTCGCCGCCCGCGGCAATCAGCGCGTCCATGCGCGAGTGCACGAACGACGTCGCAGCGGTTCGCGCTGTCGACCAGGGTCCGCCGAACGGCACGCCATCGTGGGTCGGCGTCAGGTTGCCAAACAGCGCGCGCACTCGCACACCGCGACGCAACGCGCGCAGAAGCGCATGCTGGATCTCGAGGATCAGCGGGAAGCCGTTGACGACATCGACGCGCGACTTCGCCGTATCGATCAGCGCGATGTAGGCCTCGAGCGTGTATGCGTCTTGCAGGCCCCGATGGATCACGACGCGCACCGGTGTAGGTCCCGCCGCCACAACCTCGTCGATGTTGAAGGGTTCGCCGCCCGCTTCCCTCCAGGCATCGTGAAACGAGCGCTCGAGTACGCCGACCGCCGGGCCTTCGACGCGCGCGCCACCGTCGAGCCACGGCACTTCGCGCCACATCGAGTCCGGCGAGAGCGCGACTTCGTCGAATCCAGCGTAGTACTCGTGCGAGAGGTTGCGGCCGCCGAGGAGCGCGATCCTGTTGTCGACCACGACGAGTTTGCGGTGATCACGTCGCTTCAGGTCCTCCACCGACGGCACGCCGGTGATCGGCCGCGAAACACGCAACTCGACGCCCGGCTGCGAGCCGAGGCGCTCGAGCAGCGGATTGCGCGCGCCGAGCGAGCCGTACATGCCGTGCAGCGAATCGATCAGTACGCGCACCGTCACGCCGCGCGCGGCCGCGCCCACGAGCGCCGCTTCCACCAGGCGCCCGATGTCGTCGTCGGCAACCATGTAGGACTGCAGGTGTACGCGCCGAGTGCTCGCCGCCACGGCATCGAGCAGCCAGCCACGCGCCGTCACGTTGTCGAGCTCGAGCTCGACGCGATTGCCTGCAATGGCCGGCGCGCCGGTCGTGGCGGCAAGTCGGTGCGCGAGCGGTACGACTCCAACGAGCCCCGGCGGTGCGGGCAGCGTAGCCGCGGCCAGCTCGTACGCACGCAGCGCTGCGAAACCGACCGTGGCGGGCCGATGCTCGCCGCGATGGACGATTGCCACGACCGGATAGCCGACGCCGCGCATGCGCGCCGCCGCGCGCGCAAGGCGCACCGCATCGGCCTCCGTGGGTACGTCGAGTGCTGCGCCTTCGTCGAGGACGAGGCCGACGTCAACGACGCGCGGGGCGAGCCCGTGGGCCTGCAGGCGGGCCCGCAGTGCGCGGCAGCTGCGAGTGCCCAGGACTCTCGCGGCCAGTACCTCGTAGCCGCTGCCGAGCGCGCGCACTGCGGCAAGCCCGCGCTCGGACAATTCCGCGTCGAACAGTACGAGCGCCTTTGTCCCCGGACGCACGATGTGGATCATCTGGCGGATCGCGAGCAGCGGATCGGCCGCGACGTGGCCCGCGACGCGAAAGGCGCCGTAGGCCTCGGCGCGGCAAGCGGCCGGAAGCTCCGCCTCGCCATCGTGCGTATCGAGCACTGCCACGACGCCACCGTCCGTGACGAGAGCGATCTGCTGGTCCGGAATCGGCGTGCGGCGGCCGACGCCAGCCGCGTACTCGAAGCGCGCACGCAAGGGGCCGCCATCATCGAGCAGGTCCGGCGCGTCGAAGTCACGCTCGAGCAGCGCCCCTGGGGTCGGCGACCGCGGCAGGATCAGGGTCGGCACGGGCCATCGCTTGTCCAGCAGCCAGGTTGCCGGAAACCGCGCGAGCACCAGCAGGTCGGCGCCGCCACGGCGCAGGTTCGCATGCAGCCACTCGCGTATCGGCACGTCGTGCGTATCGGTGAGCTCTATCGTGGCGCGGACGCCCGCGACGCTCACGGCAGCATCGAAACTGTCAGACTGCAGTCCCGGGGCACGCAGCACGGTGACCTCCAGATCGGCGCTGCCGTGATCGCGCAGAAACACGGCCAGCGCCGCACTCGCGCCACGGCCCGTTTCGAGGCAGATCAGCCTGGTGAGAGGTTCGGCGCGCCGCGCAGCGCCATCGGGCAATGCCCACAGTACCGCGAGCGAATGGCGCCTGCGCAGTTCCGCGACTACCGACAGCGAGCCGAGTGGCAGGGTGTCCGCGACGAGTAGGTCGGCCTGCGCGAGCGCGGCGACCTCGGCGAGACCTTTCCCGTTGAGGTCGGGAATGAGGCGAACCTCGGAGTTTGCGGCGCTCTGAGTGGCCAGCACGCGCAGCGCGTCGAATTCCTCGCTGCGCTCCAGCCATTGCTCGCCGGGGGGCCAGTGCACGAGCACGACCAGGCGCTGCGCAGCGGGCGCCAGGGCGCGTACGGCTGCAAGGGTCGTGCGCGCGCCGGCCCCGAGCGTGCTCACGAGCACCACGCGCCGGTAGTTCACGGGCTCTGTCTCCGGTCGACGATCGCGGCCGGCACCAGTGCACGACCCGATTCGTCGATCATCCAGGCTTCGACGGAGCCGACCGCGCCGTCATCGCCGATGTCGTAGAGGTTGAAGCCCGCGCGGATCGAGGCGCGTGGATCGTCGAGCGCGCCTCCACTGGCGCTGATCGCCTCGAGCGCGCCGGTTGCGGTGGGCAGCGTGCGTCGCTCGCGTTGGTGGATATGCCCGTAGAGCACGAGTCCGCGCGCAAGGCCCGAAACACTGCGGCGGAACGGGGCATCGTCGGTGAGCCCGTCGCGCAGGCGCACGAGACGCGGACGAGGGTCGACGGGAGGATGGTGAATGAGCAGCACGGGCGTGCGCCGCGCTACCTCGGGGTGCGCAAGTACAACCTGGAGCGCCGCAAGCTGTTCGCCGCCGAGATAGCCCGCGGAGACGAACGGCGGCCGCGGCACCGCGCTCGCCAGCGCGATCAGCGCCGCGGGCCCACGCAGCTTGACGCAGGGGTAAAGGCCGGCCTGGAGATTGCGCGCGAGCTCCGGCAGGTCACTGCGAAGGAACGGATGGAAGTGCCGAACGAAGTCGCGCTCCCGGAGGATCGCCGGCAGATAGATGTCGTGGTTTCCCGGCACCACCGTCACCTCGGTCGTGCGCGCGATGTCGTCTAGCAGCGCGCGGGCCGCCCGATACTCGCTCTCGAGCGAGAGATTCGTGATGTCGCCGGTAACGACGACCTGGTCGGCGTGCGCGGCGGCCTGCATCAGCACCGTCAGCAGGAATTCGCGCCGATAGACGCGGCTCCTGCGCATGACGAGATTCGCATGACCGGTGATGCGCTTGTTGAAGAGAATGCGCCGCCACTCGACGCCGGCCGGCGAGAGCACGTGCAAGTCCGACACATGGGCGATGCGCAACACACCCGCTACGCGCTGGGCGCCGATCCTGGCCGGTCGCGAAGCATCGGTTGTACTGGCGGGCTCATGCACGGATCATATTGCAGTAGCAAAGACAACGGGACAACACATCGCGCTCGCGGCCGGCATTCCGGCCAGCGCGACGAGTGTCGTCGTGATGCCACTCGATGGGTCAGGCCTCGAGGTGGCGCTCAATCGCGACGCGCCGCGCAATCCCGCGTCCACGATGAAGCTGCTCACCACCTACGCCGCCCTGCGCACGCTGCATTCGACGGCGACGCACTGCGAAGCTACAACGTGGGCCCCGACGCGCTGCTCGTGAACTACAGCTCGATCGCGTACCGCTTTTGTGATTCAGCAGGATAAACGGATATTTTTGCAGAAATGCCCACGGATCCCTGTTCGCCTCGAGTCCGGTAGAAGCGGCGAGTGAGGGTGCGCATACGAGGACGTCGACAGGTGCTCTTCCGGGTCCTTCAGATGCTGGCCGTGAGCCGTGCTTGACCGTAGCCGAGCGTGAGGCGGCTTTCGCCTTGCGTGTCCGGCCCCCGCCGCCAACCGGAAGGCAAGGGGCAGAATACTTCGGCTTCCGATCCGGCTGGAACCTCGATGTCCAGTATCGCCTGAGTGCCCTTGATGCGCCAGTCGGTTCTTATGCGGCCCAGAGGCGTCATCAGGTCGGCGCCTGCATTGCCAAGTCGACGATCAATGATCGGCGCGACGCGAAAGCGGCGGAAGCCCGGCTCAATCGGATCAATGCCTGCCACGCGGCGGAACATGAAATCGACGATGGCGCCGAAGGCGTAGTGATTGAAGCTGTTCATTGACACGTCGGCGGTGTCGCTGTTCCAACGCTCCCACATGGTGGTGGCGCCCTTTTCGACCATATGGCCCCAGGACGGGAACCGTCTCTGCGCCAGCAGGGTGATTGCAAGCTCGGTGTGTCCGGACTCCGCCAGCGCGTCGAGGATATGTGGCGTGCCAAGAAAGCCGGTCGACAGGGTATCGTCGCGCCGCCGGATATCGGTAACCAGCCGCCGTCCGGCTTCGGCTTTCGCCGCATCGTCCAGCAGGCCGAAGGCGATGGGCAGGATGAGGCTGGTCTGGCTGCCGTTGCCGATCTGGCCGTCCGGCCGGACATAGGCGGCGTTGAAGGCGGTTCGGATGGCGGCGAACAACTCCTTATGGCGCAAGGCGTCATCGGTGCGGCCCGTTGCCGCAGCCATGTCAGCCATCATGCGCGCGCACCGCGCCCAGTAGGCGGTGCTGACCAGGTCCAGCGGCGTGGTAGCGTCACCGGGATTGACGGCGTCCACCGCAAGCCAGTCGCCAAAGTCGGAGCCTCGGCTCCGCGCCCACAAATGGTTCGGGTTCTCGCTCAGAATGTAGGCCATGTGCCGTTCCATGGCCACCCAGTTCCGCTCGATGACCTGGGTGTCACCCGATCTCATCCAGGCGACATGCGGCAGGACGATCCCGGCATCCGCCCAGCCGGGCGAGGTCATCTCCAACCCGTGGAAGAAGGGGGGGATCACATCGGGGAAACCGCCCTTCGCGCTCTGGCCGTGGCGAACATCGCCCATGACCCGCGCCGTATAGGCCTGGACATCCATGTTGAAGGCGGCAGCCGGCCAGAATACCTGGGCATCGCCCATCCAGCCCAGCCGCTCGTTGCGCTGCGGGCAGTCGGTGGGCAGGCCGAAGAAATTCGATCGCTGGCTCCAGACCGAGTTGCGCCAGAATTTCTCGATCACCGGATCGCCGACGCGGAACGCGCCGATGAAATCAAGATCACTATGCCCGACCAGGCCCATCAGGGTGTCGTGGGTAGGCGCCTGTCGGAGTCCCTTGACCTGCACATAGCGAAATCCGTGATAGGTGAAGCGTGGCGTCCAGGTTTCTTCGCGATCACCTCTCACGACATAAACGTCAAGCGCCAGGGCAGTGCGCAGGTTGGTCTGGTCGACGTCACCGTCGGCACCCAGCACTTCCGCGAACCGCATCTCGATGCGATCGCCTGCCTGGCCACGAACCTTCAACCGCGGCCAGCCGGCAAAGTTCTGGCCGAAATCGAACACATGGACGCCGGGGCGAACTTCGGCCATCGAAACGGCTTCAAGGGTTTGGGTCACCCGCACTGGCGGGGAATCCTGCGGCTCGATGGCGACGGGCAGCGCCTCGGCCGGGCGGGCGTCTTCCCAGGCCAGATCGTCGAAGCCGGGTTCGGACCAGCCGTCGATCTCAAGCCGGGCGTCATGGATTTCGCCATCGTAAATTTCGGACGCCAAGACGGCGGAAGGCGCGGTTTTCCAGCCCGGTCCGGTGCCGATCGTTTCGCGCGAACCGTCATCATGGACGATCTCGATCTGCGCGAGGACGCGGCAGGGCGCGGGGCCGAAATGAAAACGGCTTTCGCTGCTGTATTCGCTGCCATACCAGCCGTCGCCGACCCAAAGGCCGAAAACATTGTCGCCGCCTTTCAGCAGGTCGGTCACATCATGGGCCTGATAGAGGACGCGCTTGCCGGGATCGGTCATCTCTGGCGCCAGCATCTGGTCCCCGACGCGATGCCCGTTGATCCAGGCCTCATAGGCGCCCAGAGCCGTGGCGTAGAGTCGCGCCGAACGGATCGGGCGGTTCGTCGCGAAGGACTTGCGCAGCAGCATCGCAGGCGTGGGCAGCCAGGGTTCGCCGTTGGGAAGTTGTTGCGGCGTCGAGGCGATCTCCCAGCTGCTGTCATCAAAGGCGGAGGCAAACCAGTCGCCTTTCGGTGCCAAGGTCGTGCGCCAACCCTGGGCAGTGGTCACACGCAACGTTCCACCGGAGCCGTCGTGCAGCTTCAATAGGCCCGCCGCCACCGGCAACGCCCCGTATCCAGAGGGCCGCACCAGCGAGAAGGCCAGTACGTTGCTGCCCGGCCGAAGGTCAAGGCGGAACCGGGAAAAGGTCGTCCACGCAGCCGGTTCAGGGCCTTCGGCCTCAACCTGCTCGCCATTCAGCCAGACGCCATCCAGCTGGTTGGCGCTGAGCAGGAATTCGGCGGGGCCCGTGGCAGGCGCGTCAAAGGCGGTACGGTAGGCGCGGGCGGCGCCGATCGCCTGGTAGCCGGTCCCGCCGATCCAGTGCAGACCGGCCTCGCGGTCGGCGCGGGCATCAGGATGCTCGACTGCGAGCCATTGGGCGGACCAGCCGTCGGCCGGCAGTGCCGGTTCCCAGAAAGCTGGGCGGCTGACTGCGGTCGCGCCCCGGGGTGTCCAGACCTGGACCTGCCACCAGATCCGCTGGCCCGGCGCGGGGGACGGACCGCCATATCCAACGTCGAATGCGGCGGGGCTTTCGACGCGCCCGCTGTCCCACACCAGATTGCGCCCGCGCGCGAGATTGCGGGGGTCCGTGGCACAGGTGAGGCGGTACGCGGATTGTGCTGAATCATTGATCCAGGAGAACCGGGGCGCGCGAGCGAGGATGAGCGGGTTCACCAGACCGCATACCCTCGGCCCCGTGACGGAGGGTGTGGTCTCGGCAGACGCCGTCCCGAACTTCAGCGCGCACCCCATGCCAATCGACAATCCGCCGGTCACCAGGGCTTCGCGTCGATTCAGTATCATCTGTTTCTCCTGAAAGGTGAGCTGACCCGATCGTTGGAAAGTATTCCGGCTGATACAAGCGCTGACGTCCCGGGAAGTGGTGTAGAAGCGGAACTGTTGCCGTTCCACAATTGCGCCGGCTGTCGCGAGCGGTTGTGGGAGACGCGCGCCGGATCGATTGATCTGCAGATCCCCAAGCTTCGCAAGGGCAGCTACTTTCCCGGCTTTCTCGAACCGCGCCGCACCGCCGAGAAGGCCCTCGCCGCCGTCATCCAGAAGCCTGCATCCAGTGCGGATCGACCCGCTCAGTCGACGAGCCGGTCAAGGCGATGGGCATGAGCGGCATGTCCAGGAGCCAGGTATCGCGGACACCTCCAGGCATGCGCAGCCTATTGTCATGACTCCGGTCTTCTGAGACATCGTTCAAGTCAGCCGTACAGTACTGAAATATCCGAATAACTGAAAACCCGGCACCGGGACCGTGAAACAGCCGAAAATGTTGACGATTCTCGCCCTCGTTTTGTTCGCGGTGATCGCCGGCGCTGTGTTGGCCGACCGGCTGATGCCAGACGCATCGGGCCCGCCCTCGAGCGCGCTCCCCGTCGCGCCGGATGCGACCGCGATCGACCGTGCCCTCGCGCCCCTGCTGGCCGGCCATGCC
>JAFEGC010000560.1 GCA_018240265.1 Pseudomonadota bacterium
CGCCCGCGTACTTGGAAAGACCGCAGACCATGCCAGCACCTGCCAAGAGATCGAGGTAGTGCGCGAGCGTCGTTGTGTTACCGACGTCCTGCAGTTGGCCAAGCATCTTTGTATATGACAGGATCTGGCCGGAATACCGGCACGCCAGCTCAAACAGGCGACGGAGCAGCGCCGGCTTGTCCACGCGTGTAAGTAGCAGCACGTCGCGCGCGATGGAGGTCTCGATGAGGCTGTCGGCGATGTAACGGGCCCATCGCACGGGGTCCTTGGCCAGCGGCGCCGCGCCGGGATATCCACCAAAGTACAAATACTGGTCGAGCGTAAAGTCGAAGGCCTCGCGCATTTCGGCGTAGGACCAGTGGGGCAGGCGCAGCGTCTCGAAGCGGCCGGCCAGGCTTTCCGTCAGTCCTTGGGCAATCAGCAGCGGGGCCGATCCGAGTAGAATCACCTTGAGCGGTCGCTTCTTCCGGGTGTCCTCATCCCAAAGGCGCTTTACGGTCTCGGACCAGGCTGGAATCTTCTGGATCTCATCCAGCACGAGCACAGCACCCGCCCTGCCGGTCGCATCCAGCCGCGCCGCCTCCCATTGCTGGCCTATCCATTCAGTGCTGCGCAGCGTCGGCTCGTCTGCACTGGCAAAGCGGACGGGGGCGCCGAGATCGCCTGTGACTTGCTGAACGAGCGTAGATTTTCCAACCTGACGGGGACCGGCGACGACCTGCAGGAACCGACGCGGCTCGGCAAGCCGCTCGGCGAGAACCGCACCTTGAGGGCGCTGGAAGTCAGTCTTTTTTTTGCTCACGATATTGAGTATTTTTACTCAACGCCGTGAGCGAAGCAAATCGCGCCGCTGGGGCCAGGGTTCGCAACCCCTGCGATACTGGGCTGGAGCTAGAGGTGTGGCTGAATGTGATGGAATCGAGAAAACTCGCTATGAATCAGCAAGATACACCAGCACTGCGCGCGCAGGCGCAAAATTCTGTAAGAGATTCTGTAAGACGAAAAGCGGTCGAAAAGGGCTCGAAGGAGAATATGAATTCAGTGCCCGATCACCTCGTGTCACTGCGCACCAGATACGGCGCCTCGTACACATGCATGCCGATGCCGTGGCCGGTGCGGTGCGACAGCCCCGGCGATTGATAGTCCTTGCTCCAGCCGAGGCTCTCGTAGTGCGCGCACGGCTTTATCGATGGAGCCCACGGGCACGCCGGGCTTGGCGGTTTCGAGCGCGATCTCCTGGCCGCGCTTGACCGTCTTCCAAAGTTCGCGCTGGCGCGCGCCGTTCAGCGCCTTGCCCAGCCGCTCCCAGACGAAGAAACGGGTGGTTGACTCCACCG
>JAFEGC010000561.1 GCA_018240265.1 Pseudomonadota bacterium
TGGCCGCCGCGGCGGCCAGCGCTGCGGCCGGCGCCTCGCTCGATGAGGTGGTCGCGGGCCTTGCGCAGTTCCGCGCCGTGGCGGGCCGGCTGCAGCTCAAGGCCGGCATGCGCAACAGCTGGATCATCGACGATTCCTACAACGCCAATCCCAGCTCGGTGCGCGCCGGACTTGACGTGCTGCGCTCGGTGGGCGGCGTGACCTGGCTGGTGCTGGGCGACATGGCGGAGCTGGGCGAGCACGCGCTGCAGAGCCACGTGCAGATCGGCCGTTATGCGCGCGAGTGCGGCGTGCAGCGTCTGTTCGCCCTCGGGCCCGAGAGCTCACGTGCGGCCGAGGCCTTCGGTTCCGGCGCCGAATGGTTCCCCGATGCTGAGTCGCTGATCCGACGCCTGTCGGCCGAGGTCGCCTCGGGCGTGACGCTGCTCATCAAGGGTTCGCGCGTGAACCGGTTGGAGCGCGTGGTGCAGGCGCTGTCGGGCAGGGGAGGCTAAGGGCCATGCTGTTGCTGCTCGCCGAATACCTGGGGCGATTCCACTCGGTCTTCCGCATATTCCAGTACCTCACGCTGCGCGGGATCCTGGCGGCGATGACCGCGCTGACCATCGCCATGCTGATCGGCCCGCGCATGATCGACTGGCTCGGCCGCTACCAGATCGGCCAGCGCGTGCGCAGCGATGGTCCGCAAAGCCACCTGTCCAAGGCCGGTACACCCACCATGGGCGGAGTGCTGATCCTGGTGGCGATGGCCTCGAGCACGCTGCTGTGGGCCGACCTGCGCAACCGCTTTGTCTGGATTCTGCTGCTGGCCACGCTGGGGTTCGGTCTGGTCGGTTTCTATGATGATTATCTCAAGCTCGTGGTCGGCAACTCGAAGGGACTGATCGCGCGCTACAAGTACCTGGGCCAGTCGCTGGTGGGCCTGGCAGCGGCGTTGACGCTGCATTATCTGCACCAGAGCAGCGCTGAAGTGTCGCTGTACGTGCCGTTTTTCAAGACCTTCATCGTGCCGATGTCCACCGTCGGCTTCGTCATCCTGTCCTACCTGGTGATCGTGGGTGCGAGCAATGCCGTGAATCTGACCGACGGCCTGGATGGCCTCGCCATCATGCCGGCGGTGCTGGTGGCGGCGGCGCTGGGGGTGTTCGCCTACGCCACGGGCAACGTCAAGTTCGCTATCTACCTGCAAATCCCCTACATCCCGGGCGTGGGTGAGGCGCTGATCTTCAGCGCAACGCTGGTGGGTGCCGGGCTGGGATTTCTGTGGTTCAACGCCTATCCCGCGCAGGTGTTCATGGGCGATGTCGGGGCGCTGGCCATCGGCGCGGCCCTCG
>JAFEGC010000562.1 GCA_018240265.1 Pseudomonadota bacterium
CTCGACTGCACGCAGACGCATTTCCAGGCCGCGGCGCGATTCGGCGCGCAGGTGATCCTCGGTGCTGACGCCGCCCGGCACCGGGTAGGCCGGCAGCTTTGATTCGCCCAGCTTGATTTCCAGCGAGCAGCGCTTGGCAATTTCCACGCTGTTTGCCAGCAGCTCCGGATGATCCGCGAACAGCGTGGTCATCTCGTCCGGGGATTTGAGGTACTGCTCCTCGGTGTAGCGGCGGCGGCGGCTGGGATCGGCCAGGAGCGAGCCCTCACGAATGCACACCCGCGCCTCGTGCGCCTCGAAGTCCTCGCGCGTCAGGAACCGCACGTCGTTGGTAGCCACCGCGGCGAGGCCCTCGTGACCTGCGAGGCTCAACAATGCATCGACCTGCGCCTGCTCGCCCGGCCGACTCACGCGCTGCACTTCCAGGTAGTAGCGGTTGCCGCACCACTCGCGCCACTGCCGCAGGCAGCGCAGCGCCTCGTCCTCGCGGCCGCGGCCCAGCGCCTGGCCCACGTCGCTTTCGGGTCCGCCGGACAGGACGATCAGGCCGCCGAGCGAATCGCGGTCGAACCAGGCGCGATCCAGCATGGGCATGCCCTGCTTCTGACCTTCGAGATAGGAACGCGACACCAGCCGGGTGAGGTTCCGATAGCCCTCGAGGTTCTGGCACAGGAACAGCGCGCGCGTGGGCTGGGCGCGCTCGCCGGGCTCGCGCACCCAGGCGTCCACGCCGACGATGGGCTTGACGCCGGCACCGAGGGCCTCCTTGTAGAACTTCACCATGCCGAACAGGTTGCTCTGATCGGTGAGCGCCACCGCCGGCATGCGCGTCTGCGCCACCGCGCTCATGAGCTCAGGGATGCGCACGATGCCGTCCACCAATGAGTATTCGGTGTGCAGGTGCAGATGGACGAAGCCGCTCATGCGCGCGATTGTAGCCCCATCGAATCTTGCGCCATCGGGTTGCGCGCCATCGGCTCGCGTACCAGCGCCTCGCGCACCGGCGCGAAGGAGCGGCGGTGCAACGCGCAGGGTCCATGCTCTTCCAGCGCCTGTCGGTGGAGCGGTGTGGCATAGCCCTTGTGATCAGAGAAACAATATGAGGGATAGATGCTATGCATTTGATCCATATACGCATCCCTCACTGTTTTCGCCAGGATCGAGGCCGCGCCGATGCAGCGCTCGCGCGCATCGCCACCGATGATGGCCCGCGCGCGCATCACGCCCAGTCCGTCGATCGCGGGCAGGTAGTCACCATCCACCCGCAGTTCCAGCGCCCGCACCGGCATGGCCAGCAGCGCGCGCCGCAT
>JAFEGC010000563.1 GCA_018240265.1 Pseudomonadota bacterium
CGCGCGACTCCTACTGCACAGGGCTGCAATGCTAGCATTGCGGGTCGGGAGAATCACTTTGCGAACTTTGAAATCCACCCCGGCCCGGGACGGGTTCCGCATGCCGGCCGAATTCGAACGCCATTCCGGCTGCTGGATGCTGTGGCCGGAACGCTGCGACAACTGGCGCGACGGCGCGAAGCCCGCGCAGCGGGTGTTCGCTGCGGTGGCGGCGGCCATTGCCACGGGTGAACCGGTGAGCGTGGGGGTGTCGGCGCAGCAATATCAGAACGCGCGCGCACTGCTCCCTGAACGCGTCCGCGTGGTCGAGCTCAGCAGCAACGATGCCTGGGTGCGCGACACCGGCCCTACCTTCGTGGTCGATTCGCGCGGCCGCCGGCGCGCCGTCGACTGGCGCTTCAACGCCTGGGGAGGCTTGAGCGGCGGGCTGTATTTTCCCTGGGATCGCGACCAGGAAGTAGCCCGCAAGATCGCCGAAATCGAATCCGCCGATCGCTATGCCGCGCCGCTGGTGCTCGAAGGCGGCGCCATACACGTGGACGGACAGGGTACCTGCCTCACCACCGAGGAATGTCTGCTCAATCCCAACCGCAATCCGCACTTGTCAAGGGCGCAGATCGAATCGCTCCTGCAGGCCTACCTGGGCGTGTCGCGAATCATCTGGCTGGGCCGCGGCGTGTATTTGGATGAGACCGACGGGCACATCGACGAGCTGGCCTGTTTCGTGGCGCCGGGCCATGTGGCCCTGACGTGGACCGAAGATCGCGACGATCCGCAATACGAGATATCCCTGGAGGCGTGGCAGCGCCTGCGCAAGGTGCGCGATGCCCGCGGCCGCGCCTTGACGGTGCACAAGATCCATCAGCCCGATCCGTTGTTCATTACCGCGGCGGAGACCGCTGGCTTGGACCAGCGCGAGGGCACCCTTCCGCGCCGCGCCGGCGACCGGATGCCGGCCTCGTACATCAATTTCTACGTGGGCAATCGCGTCCTGGTGATGCCCCTGTACGACAAGCGCCGCGACCGCGCTGCCGCACGTGCACTCGCGCGGCTGTTTCCGGGACGGCGTATCATCGGCGTCCCCACGCGGGAGGTCCTGCTCGGCGGCGGCAACATACATTGCATCACCCAACAAATTCCGGCGCCTCGGCGATGAGCGGCGCATTCCGATGGCACGCTCGCGCGGCGCAGAATCACGCAGCCGGTGACGGTGCAAGACCGGGCGCGGGGCGTGGCACACCAGTGCGATGTGCCACGCATAGCCGACCGTCGGTATTTGGGAACGATTTCCACCGCCAGGCTTCTAAAG
>JAFEGC010000564.1 GCA_018240265.1 Pseudomonadota bacterium
CCAGAACACCGGCATGGTGGTGCGCGGAAACTCCAATGGCCGGTTGGTTGCGGCCGCGCTGTAGAACAGGTCGGCGTAATGCAGCGCGAACATGGTGGGCACCAGAATCCAGGAATTGACCACCGTGACCGCCGCGAGCAGGAAGCGTGCGGCGCGAGCGGGGTCGGGCAGCTGCTTGACGTTGGACAGCAACATCACGATCGCGACCAGGCTGAGGCAGGCCGCGGCGGTCACCGCCACCATGATCACCGGCGCGCTTTCGTCTTCCTCAATGAAGCGTGAACTGACCTGATTCGCACTGAGGCTGCGCATCCACAGGTAGATCAGCAGCAGGAACAGCGCCACGCCGCAGTTCCAGGCCACCAGCACCCGCAGGATTGTCGGGCCATGCACCGGCGCCAGAAAAAACGTGGCAATCCCCGCGGCGATGGACAGCAGCAGTCTGAAATGGTTGACGGTGAAGCGATGCACGCGCAATTGGAGCCTCGATCGACGCAAGATGTCGGGCGGCCCGTAGTATAGTCCGGCCCTCATGAACAAGGTCCGGATGTCGAGGTGGTGGATGCGGTTTCACAGGCAGGTGTATCTGGCGGCGCTGTCGCTGGCGATTTGTATTCCGGTGGCGGCCTCCGCCGCGGCGGGCGCGTCCAAGACCGCCCCGTCGCTGGAAAACTCCGTGGTCAAGATCTTTTCCACCGTCCGGTATCCGGATGTCTCCCGGCCCTGGACCCGGCAGGCGCCGGTGGAGGTCAGCGGTTCGGGGGTGGTGATCGAGGGCCGGCGCATCCTCACCAATGCGCACGTGGTGTTGTACGCCGGCCAGATCCAGGTGCAGGCCAACCAGTCCGGCGACAAGATCTCGGCCTCGGTGGAGGCCATCGCTCCCGGCATCGATCTGGCGGTGCTCAAGCTGGACGACGATGGCTTCTTCGACACACATGCACCGATGGCACGCGCCGCCACTCTGCCGCACATCAAGGACGCGGTGATGGCCTACGGCTTCCCGCAGGGAGGCACTTCGCTGTCCATCACCAAGGGCATCGTGTCGCGCATCGAGTTCGTGTACTACAACTTTCCCGTGTCGGGGCTGCGCATCCAGATCGATGCCGCCATCAATCCCGGCAACAGCGGCGGCCCGGCGGTGGCCGGCGACAAGATGATCGGCCTCGCCTTCAGCCGCGCCGGCGGAGACTCGCAGAACATCGGCTACATCATCCCGAACGAGGAAATCGACTTGTTCCTGACCGATGTGAAAGACGGCCGCTACGATGGCAAGCCGGCGATGTTCGATGACTTCCAGACACT
>JAFEGC010000565.1 GCA_018240265.1 Pseudomonadota bacterium
GAATGCGCCAGTTCATCGACCAGGATCAGCTGGGGCTTGCGCGCCAGCGCGCCATCCAGGTCGAATTCGGTGAGCTGGCGGCCGCGATACTCGATGAGCCGCCTCGACAACTGCGGCAAGCCCTGCAGCAGTGCATCGGTCTCGGCGCGGCCATGGGTCTCCACCAGGCCCACCACCACCTCGACACCCTCGGCGGCCAGCTTGCGCGCCGCGGACAGCATGGCGTAGGTCTTGCCGACGCCGGCACAGGCACCGAAATAAATGCGCAGGCGGCCGCGCCGGGCCGAGAGTTCTTCGCGGCGTACCCGGGCCAGCAGCGCGTCGGGATCAGGCCGCGGATCCGTGGTGGACATCCGAGCCCATTCTACCGCAGCCGGTCCAGCGCCAGGTTCAGGCGCAGCACGTTCACCCGCGGCTCGCCCAGCAGGCCCCATTGCGGCGCCTGAATATGGGCATCCACCAGCGCCTGCACGGCCGAAGGCGCAAGACCGCGCAGTCGCGCCACTCGCCCCACCTGGTAACGCGCGGCGGCCGGCGAAATGTCCGGATCCACACCGCTGCCCGAAGCCGTTACCAGGTCCACCGGCACCGAGGCCGAGTTACCGGGGTCGGCCGCGCGCAAAGCGGCCACACGTGCGCGAACCGCCTCCACCAGCGCCGGATTCAGTGGCCCCAGGTTCGAGCCGCTCGAGGCCGCGGCGTTATACGCCATCGGCGCGGTGGCCGACGGACGACCCCAGAAATAGCGCGGGTCCTGGAAGGATTGCCCGATGAGCTCCGAGCCCACCAGGCGACCTCCGACTTCGATGAGACTCCCGTTGGCCTGCCGCGCAAAGAAAACCTGCGCAAGGCCCGTGACCGCGAAGGGATACAGCACGCCGGTGACCAGGCTCAGCACCAGCAACAGCAGCAGCGCCGGCCGCAACAGGGAAATCACTCGCATACTCAGCTCCTCATACCCAGTGGAAGGCGCTCAGCAGCAGATCGATGAGTTTGATGCCCACGAAGGGCACGATCAGACCGCCGATGCCGTAAATCAGCAGATTACGCCGCAGCAGTCCCGCGGCTCCCAGCGCGCGGTAGGAAACACCGCGCAGCGCCAGTGGAATCAGCACCACGATGATCAGGGCGTTGAATATCACCGCCGAGAGAATCGCCGAATCGGGACTCGCCAAGTGCATCAGATTCAAGGTGGCCAGCGGTGGATAAGTGGTGGCGAACATCGCCGGGATGATGGCGAAATACTTGGCCACGTCGTTGGCGATGGAAAACGTGGTCAGCGAGCCGCGCGTGATCAAGAGCT
>JAFEGC010000566.1 GCA_018240265.1 Pseudomonadota bacterium
TCGGCATACCGCTGAAAGACAGCTTTCCGAATCTGGACCGTGCCACGCATGGCCTTACGCCGGTGCGGGTCGAGGTGTTCTTGGGCTTCGTGTACCTGTGCATCAACGGCAATCCGCCGCCGGTCAAGAGCATGTGGGGGGAACTGGCACGGGAGTTCGAGCCCTATCGGTTCGAGGACATGGTGCCGATCGCGCCGTTCTACTACGAGGTGTGGGAAGCGGATTGGAAAGTGGCCATGGACAACTACCTGGAGTCCTACCACGTGCCCATCGGGCATCCTGGCCTGAATCGCATGTTCACGCCGGATTTCCAGGATCAGGCCTCGGTGCCCGGCATCGCGCGCGGCACCAGCTGGCTCAAGGACACGCCCTCGCCGCGCTGGTCGGAGCGCGCCTACCAGCACCTGGTGCGCAAAACCGTCACGCATCTGCCGGAGGAGCTACGCGGTTGCTGGCGCTTCTACAGCGTACTGCCCAACTTAGGGATCGATGTGTTTCCCGAGCAGATGGATTTCTTCCAGGTCCTGCCGCTGGCGCCGGGCAAGGCGCTGATCCGCGGCGGCATCTACGGCCTGCCCGATGCCCGTCCCGAGATGAAACTGCTGCGCTGGCTGGGCAGCCGCATCAATCGCGAGGTCAACGGCGAGGATCGCGAGCTGTGCGCACGCGTGCAGCGCGGGCTTGCCTCCAGCAGCTATCAGCCGGGTCCGCTGTCTACGCTGGAGTGCTGGATGCTGGAATTTCACGATCTGCTGCGCGCCAAGATTCCCGAGATTCGGCTGCCGGCGGAGCCGGCGCGGTTCGCTTGATCTTCGTCGGACGCTGACTCGGCGAGAGGCACCCCAAGGGCGTTTCCCGGCCCAACCTGCGAGCCAGCCGTAGGCGTGTTCATCAGAGATATAAGTCAGAGAGCCAGACAGAGTCGCAACCCCTCGTCGATGCGCCGCATAACCTCGGAAGGCAAGGCGCGCACCCTTTGAGTCAGCAGTTCTCGATCCAGGGTATACAGTTGCGACACGTTCACAACGGAGGTCTTTGATAGACCAGATTCGGCCTTGCCTACTCTCACATTGCCCGGAGCCTCGGCCAATGCCAGGTTGGATGTAACGACGGCCGCGATGACGGTTGCGATTCGGCTCTGATTAAACGGGTTTGATTGGACGACGACCACGGGTCGCCTGAAACCCGGACCCGATCCCGTCGGCGCGGGCAGCGATGCCCACCAGAGCTCACCACGCTTCACGACTAAGGCGCGCTAGTTGCACGTGCGCGAACACGGGATCCGGTCTGGACGACTCCTTC
>JAFEGC010000567.1 GCA_018240265.1 Pseudomonadota bacterium
AGGGCGCCATCGCCAAGGCCGAGGAACTGGCGGCCTCCGATCCGAAGAAGTACGTGCTGATGAAACAGTTCGAGAATCCCGCCAACCCCGCTATCCACGAAAAGACCACGGGACCGGAAATTTGGGAGGATACCGGCGGCAAGGTGGACATTTTTGTCTCCGGCGTTGGCACCGGCGGTACGCTCACGGGCGTGGCGCGCTTTTTCAAGCACACCAAGGGCAAGGCGTTGTTCACCGTAGCGGTGGAACCGACGGCCTCGCCGGTCATCAGCCAGACGCGGGCTGGCCAGCCGCTGGCGCCTTCGCCGCACAAGATCCAGGGCCTGGGCGCAGGTTTCGTGCCCAAGAACCTGGACCTGTCGCTGGTGGATGGCGTCGAGCAGGTCAGCAACGAGGAGGCCATCACCATGGCGCGGCGCCTGGCGCGCGAGGAGGGCATTCTCAGCGGCATTTCCTGCGGAGCGGCTCTGGCCGCAGCGCTGCGCCTGGCCAACGATCCGGCCAATGCCGGCAAGACCATCGTGACTGTCCTGCCAGATGGGGGCGAGCGCTACCTGTCGGGCGCGCTGTTCGAAGGCCTGTTCGAGGAGGTCGAGAAGATGCAGGCGGTCGCCTGACCGGGACGATCATGAGCACGGCTCCCCGAACCCTGATTTCCGAGCGCGAGTCGCTCGCCCAGGAGCTGCTCGGCAGCTACCTGGGCGATGCGCGGGCGCGGCGTATTTCGCGCCGCTACCTCCCTTCGCGTGAAGCCATCGTGGAAATTCTGCGGCTGCTGCTCGATCTCATGTACCCGGGCTATATCGGGCGCCGCGATCTGAACGAGCAGAACCTGCCCGCCTACGTGACCGAGATCCTGGCGCGGCTGGAGCCCAAGATCGAGCGCGAGATCGAGCACTGCCTGTGCTACGGGCGCGAGCGCGACGATGCGCAGGCCGAAGTGGGGCCCTGCGCGCCCCGGGCGCGGGATCTCGCGCGGCGCTTCATGCAGCGCCTGCCGCAGATTCGCGCGCTGCTGGTGGGGGACGTGCAGGCGGCCTACGACGGCGATCCGGCGGCCACGCATCTGGATGAGATAATCCTGGCCTATCCGGGATTGCTGGCGGTGAGCGTGTACCGCTGCGCGCACGTGCTGTACGAACTGGGCGTGCCGATGATGGCGCGGATCATGACCGAGTGGGCGCATGCCCGTACCGGCTGCGACATCCACCCCGGCGCGAACATCGGCCCGGCGTTTTTCATCGACCATGCCACCGGTGTGGTCATCGGCGAAACCACCGACATCGGCGCCGGC
>JAFEGC010000568.1 GCA_018240265.1 Pseudomonadota bacterium
CCGTGGCCGACACACAGATCGTCGGCGTGCAGACCAACCTTTCCCTGCTGGGCAGCATCTTGCGAACACCCGCGTTTCGCGGCGCGCAGTTGAGCACGCGTTTCCTGGAAGACCATGCGGCGCAGCTTGCGCCGGCGCAGCCGGTGCCTTGCGCGCAGGACCTCGCGCTGCTGGGCCTATGGTGCCAGCTGCAGGGCGCCGAGGCGCCGTGCGCATCACCCTGGGCGGATCGCGGCGGCTGGCGCCCCGGCGGTCCCAGCCGCAGCCAGTGGAGCTTCGAGGGCGGCGAGGTGGTGATCGAGACGCTCGCCGGCGCAGCGTTGCGGGCACAGGTCGGCGGCGAGAGCTTCGAGCTGTGCGGCGCGGCGCTGGAGTCCGGCGAGTTGCGCGTGCAATGCGGCGATCGCATCCGGCGCGCCTACGTGCATGCGCAGGGTCATGCACTGCACTTGTTCGAGGCGGATCGGCATGTGCGGGCGGTGCGGGTCTTGGTGGAGGACTCACTGGAGTCGCACAAGGGCGATGATCAGGGTTCGCTGGTGACCCCGCTCCCGGGAACGGTGGTGGCCGTGCATGTAAATCCGGGCGAGGAGGTCAAGCGCGGAACGCCGTTGGTGACCGTGGAAGCAATGAAGATGGAACACACCCTGACCGCGCCGCACGATGGCCGCATTACGCGCGTGGCCCAGGCCGTGGGCGATCGGGTGGCCGAAGGCGTGGTGCTGATCGAGATGGCCTGAGCGCGAACCTCCATTTCGAGCTCAAGCCACCTGCGTGTGGCTCGCGGCTTGCGGAACCGGCGGCAGGATGACGCGAAAGCGGGTCTGTACGCCGGGTTTGCTCGCCAGCGCCACACGGCCGCCGGCCTCAGTCACGTAGCGCCGTACTAGCGCCATGCCCATGCCGCGACCCGCCTCTGCGGTGGGCTGCGCCACGGTGCTGAATCCCTTCCTGAAAATGAGCTTGATGGCCTGGCGGTCGGATATCTGCTCGGCCGCCTCGGTGGTGATCAGGCCCTTGGCCAACGCCGTGTCGCGCAGCAGCGCGGCATCGAGGCCTCGGCCGTCATCCTCGAAGGTGAGTTGATAACCCTGCCCGGGCAGTGCCTGAAACCGCAGCCACATCTGCCCCGCGGCGGGCTTGCCGGCGACGATGCGTTCCGGCGCCGGCTCGATGCCGTGCATGACGGCGTTGCGGATCAATTGGATGGCGATGTTCTTGACCACACCTTGATAGGCGGTTGGTACCTCGGACAGGCCCTCGCAGCTCAAGGTGACGGCGCAGGCGAGCGAC
>JAFEGC010000569.1 GCA_018240265.1 Pseudomonadota bacterium
AGCCAAAACTGCGACGAGATTGCAACAAAAAAAACGCATCTGTCTGGCCTTGGCGACAGCCCGATGATACCGGACGGGCTTACAGGCGCAATCCGTTTTTTTCTGACAGTCAAGTTACGATTGCAAAATTTTCCGCGGCGCAGGCGTTCGCTCCGAAGCTTGTTGTACATGCGATACAAAAATTGCCTTTCGCGCTTCGCCAGTCTAACGTTGTCGTTGCGGAAGGCGGAACAAAGTCAACGACAACTGGGGATGATGCGAGCTTGAGGAGGTTTGCATGACAAGAACGAGCCCGGCGCAGATGTATCGGAACAGCCACATGCCCTGGATGCTGTGCGCCCTGCTGACTCTGGGCGCCGTTGCGCCGTTGAGCGGAGTTGTGCGCGCCGCCGACCAGCCCGGCGCGGCCGGTGAGTTGCAGGAAGTGGTGGTTACCGCCACGCGGCGCGAGGAATCCTTGAGCAAGGTGCCGATCAGCGTCAGCGCCTTCACACAGGAAAGCATCGACATCCGCGGCATCAAGGATTTCCAGGACGTGGCCAAATTCACGCCGGGCGTGAACATCGACAATAGCGGCACCAACAACATTTCCATTCGTGGCATCGCCTCCACCGCCGGTGCCGGCACCACCGGCATCTACATCGATGACACGCCCATCCAGATGCGGGCGCTCGCTTTCAATCCCGATGACGCCCTGCCCAAGACCTTCGATGTGGAACGTGTCGAGGTGCTGCGCGGACCGCAGGGCACGCTGTTCGGCGCGGGTTCCGAAGGCGGCACGGTACGCTACATCACCACCCAGCCCAGCCTGACCAAGACCAGCGTGTACAGCCGGAGCGAGGTGTCGTACACGCAGAACGGCGCGCCGAGTTACGAGGCCGGCGTGGCCGGCGGCATGCCGCTCATCGATGGCAAACTCGGTGTGCGGGCGACGGTGTGGTATCGCCGTGACGGCGGCTGGATCGATCACATGGATCCTTACACCCTGGCCACGGTCGACCGCAACGCCAACCACAGCAACACCGCGTTGCTCCGTCTGGCCGCGGTCTGGGCGCCCACCGAGACGCTGACCATTACGCCCAGCGTGTATTACCAAAACATGCAGCGTCACGACATCAACAATTACTGGCCGATCTATTCGGATCCCAGCCGCGGCATCTATCGCAACGCCAACCCGACTCCAATGCCCCATCCCGACAGGTTCTGGCTGCCGGCGCTGAAGATCGAAGCCGACATGGGTTCGGTGCGTTTCATTTCCAATACCTCGTACTACGA
>JAFEGC010000056.1 GCA_018240265.1 Pseudomonadota bacterium
CTCGTTCACCTTCAGCGCGCGACTGCCCACGTCCTGGCCGTTGAGGGCCTGCATGGCACGGGCCGCATCGGCACTTGCCATCTCCACGAAGCCGAATCCGCGGGGGCGTCCGGTCTCGCGATCGTTGATCAGCGCGACGGACTGCACCGCACCGTGCTTTTCGAACAGTGCGCGCACCCCAGCTTCATCCATGGAGAACGGCAAATTGCCAACATACATTTTCGTCATGTGAAAAATACCTACCAAAGAAAGACCAAACTTAAAGGCCGGTCGCGACGAGCGCGCCGGTCACCTGGATCGATAACCTGCTTGGGTTGTGGCCAGGGTGACGCGTTGAGGCGCAATGACCTTGAGAGACAACGGGCAAGAATCAGTTCAACGAACCGCGGGCGAATATACCCAAATAATTTAACGCTGCCAATAAGTTGCCACAGGCTTTCGCGGTCTTGGCAGCAGCGCATCGGACTCAACCCAGAGCCACCGTCGGCGCAGTCCTACGGCCTCTGCCAGCTCGGCGGCGAGGCGGGCTTCGGACTCGCCGTGATTGACCATGAACAGCGTTCCCGCAGGCTTAAGATTGGTTGCCATTCGCCTGAATAAGTCCATCGGTTTCAATAGCTTGAGCGGTAGTCCCCAGGCCAGCAGGGGCGCCGCGGAGACGAACGGGAACCAGCAGGTGATGAGCTGGGTCGGTGCGGCGACCTGACAATAATCGGCCACGTGAAAGGCGGTGTTGGGCCAGGCCTCGGCGTAGCCGCGCGCGGCGCGGGTGTGGTCGGCAGCGCAAGACAGGGGATTTCCGGACGGGACCCGAGTGAAAAGCGAATGCGCTCCGAGAGTCGCAGGGTCAGCGCATTGCGCGCGAAACGCAGGCGTTGGGACCAGGAAATCGGCGGGTTAAACTGCCAGCTCATTTACGCAGGGAGTCCAAATGAACAATCGTCTCATGCTCGGCAATGTCGTGTTTGCCTCGATCATCGGCGCGCCCGTGACGGCGGCGGCCTCGACCACGGCCGCACCCGCGGTCGTGCGCGCGCTTCAATGCGGCCATGCCATCGACACCATTGCCGGAAAGCTCCTCGGGCCCACCACCATCGTGGTCGATGATGGGCGCATCCGGCAGGTCTTCGCCGGCGCGACCTCCCCGCCCGGCGCCGAGATCATCGATCTTTCCTCGCAGACCTGCATGCCGGGCCTCATCGACAGCCACACGCACCTGAGCATGCAGTTCAGCGCCAGCACGTATTCCGACGAATTTCGCTGGAACCTCGCCGATCGCGTGCTGCGCGCACCGCTGTATGCGCGGCGCACGCTCCTGGCGGGATTCACCACGGTGCGCAATCTGGGCGATCGCGACAACGAAGTGGTGGCGCTGCGCAATGCCGTCAATTCCGGCTTCCTGCCCGGCCCGCGCATATACACCGCCGGGCGCGCCATGGGTTCCACCGGCGGCCATGCCGACCCCACCAATGGCTATCGCATGGATCTCGCCGGCGACCCGAGCGCCATCGACGGCATCATCGACTCCCCTGAGCAGGCGGCCAAGGCCGTGCGCCTGCACTACAAGCTGGGCGATGACCTGATCAAGATCATGCCCTCGGGCGGTGTGATGGACGAAGGCAGCAACGGCGAGAATCCGCAGATGACGCTGGATGAAATCAAGGCCGTGGTCGCCACCGCGCATGACTACGGCTTCACCGTGGCCGCGCACGCGCACGGCGCGGAGGGCATACGCCGCGCCGTGCTGGGCGGCGTGGATTCGATCGAGCACGGCACGCTGATGAACGACGAGGACATCAAGCTGATGAAGGAGCGCGGCACCTGGTACGTGCCGACCATCTCCGCCGGCGCGCATGTGGCGGAGAAGGCCAAGATTCCCGGCTATTATCCGCCGCAGGTCGCCGCCAAGGCGCTGGCCATCGGCGCGCAGATCGCCACCACCGCCGGCCGCGCCTACAAGGCGGGGGTGAAAATCGCCTTCGGCACCGATGCCGGCGTGTACCCGCATGGCCAGAATGCCGTCGAGTTCGTGCTCATGGTCAAGGCCGGCATCCCGCCGATGACCGCGATCCAGGCAGCCACGGTGTATGCTGCGCAACTGCTCAAACATGAGCGGGAACTCGGGTTCTTGGGCGAGGGCAAGCTTGCCGACGTGGTGGCGGTGCCCGGCAATCCGCTGCAGGACATCAGTCTGATGACCAAGGTCAGCTTCGTGATGAAGCAGGGCACCGTATATCTGCGCGACGGCAAGCCGCTGCCCGAAGCGGACGGCAACTGAGAGGCCAGCATCCGTTCATACCTGATGCCCTGACGCGCGCAGCATCGGCGTCAAAACTGCAACGCCGCGGTCAGGTCGCCCATGGGCGCTTCGCCATGGGCGGCGAGCCCGACATCGCGTGCCGCAAGACCGGGCAACTGCGGCAAATCGAAACGCCGGGTGATCAGTCGCAGCACCGAGCCGGTGTCATAGGGCGTGTGATCGACATGGCGGCGACGCGCGAAGGGTGAGATCACCAGCGCCGGGATGCGCGTGCCGGGACCGAGCAGGTCACCCTGCGGAGGGCGCATGTGGTCCCAGGCACCGCCGTTCTCATCGTAGGTGACGATGATGATCATGTGCGGCCATTGCCGCGAGGCCTGGAGCTTGGCGATGAGTCCGGCGATGTGCGCATCGCCCTCCGCGATCGAGGCATAGCCAGGATGCTGATTCAGGTTGCCCTGCGGCTTGTAGAACGTCACCGGTGGCAATTGGCCGGCCGCCACATCGGCGAGCAGGTCTTGGTAATCCTTGAGATGCCGGGCACGCGCATCGGCATGCTGCAGCGGATCGAAGGCAGCGTAGTAATTGAAGGGCTGATGATGCGGCTGGAAGTTCGGCACCCCCGCCGGCGTGGTGGGCTGGTAGATCGCCTTGCGCTGCGCCGCCGGCACCTGCATGCCGTCGGCCAGGGCCTGGCGCCACGCACCCGCGTACCAGGCCCAGGAGATGCTCTTGGCATCGAGCAGATCGCCGATGGTGGCCGCGACCTGAGGCGGCAGGGTGCCGGACTGCAGCGGATCGGCATAGGCGCGTGTCGCATCCTCGCGCGCCGGCGGCGCGGCGCTGGGTTGGTACGGCGGCTGCATGGTGTTGATTGCGCGGAACGTGCCGTCGCCGAAATAATCGGCGGGCGCTATCGAGGTGCTGGCGATGAATTTCGGCGGCCCTTCCAGCGCGGAAGCTGGTGAACGGTCATGAAGTGCGAGGCGCGGCAGCATGCGGCCGTTCGCATCGTGCGCCAGCACCGTCAGTCGCGGCTTGGCGGGTGCGATATCGGCATGCGGATACTCGGGCGCGCAGGCGCAAATCAGATACTGGTGATTCAGGAAGGAGCCGCCGAAGGCACCCTGGAAAAAATGGTCCGCCAGGGTGTAACGCCGCGCCAGCTTCGTAAGCGCGGAGCGTTGAGTATCGAAATGGCCCAGGCTCAAGGCCCCCGCATCCGACCAGGCGGCGAAGCCTTGGTTGCTGCCGCTGGCAATCTGCATCTGATTTTCAAAGAAGCGATGCGCTAGATCGCGTGTGACCGCCGTCGTGTCCAGCTTTACGCCTGATTGCGGCGTGAATGCCGACTCCACCGCAAACGGCGCGTTCGCCAGTCCCGCGCTTTGCACTTCGGTCACAGCCGGGACGTAGCCCGGCGCGGTCACTCCGCCCCAGACCCTGGGCAGCTCGCGCAGCACCGTGCCATCGCGGTCGAGCTGCGGCCTATACGCGGGGGTCGGCTGCCCATCGGGGCCGACCACCTCGGCCAACCCCTGTGCGCCTGGGAAGTGACCGAACAGGTTGTCGAAGGAGCGGTTTTCGGCATAGATCACCACGATGGTGTCGATGCGCTGGCGCAGCAACCGCGTGGTCTGCGCCGACTCATTGGGGGGGGCCACGCGCAAATCGCGGCTGACGCAACCAGACAGTACGGCGAGCGCCAGCACCAGCAACGTGACGCCACACGGCAGCGCCGTCCGCTTGCGCCGCTTCACTTGCGGTAGCTCGCGGTGATGCCGAAGGTCCGCGGTCGGAAGGTGAAGTCTACGTACATCGGGCCTGGTCGGTTGTCTCCCGGGAAATACGGATCGGGTACCGAGTACAGGTAATTGGTCGTGGTGTGCGAGTCGAACAGGTTGTCGATGAAGAAGGAGACGTTCCAGCCGCCGAAATCCGCGCCCGCGCGCAACGAGGCGAACTTGTTGGCCGAGACGCTGTAGGTGTACGGCGTGTACTGCGAGGACCGCGGATCCTGACTCACCGCCGGCCAGTTGTTGCGGCTCTGATACTGGTAATCCAAGCGCGCGTAGGCGCCTTCGCCTATACCTGAGAAGTTGTACTGCACGCCCACCGAGGCCGTCCACGGCGCGATGGCGCCGGGGCTGCCACCGATCGCCGCCTCGCCCGAAATGGCATCGCCGGTGATCGCCAGGCCCGCCTTGGAATCCTTGGTGTAGCGCGCATTGGTGTAACCCACCGCCGCTTCCAGGTCCAGATGACCACCCAGCTTGGCCTCGGCCTGCAGGTCGAAGCCCTTGGCCACCGCCGTGCCCAGGTTGTCGGTGAACTGCAGTCCACAGGTGCCGACGTACACGCTCTGCTGAATGCCGGTCCACTTGATGTAGTAGACGCTGCTGGCAAGCTTCAAGCGGTTGTTGAAATTGTTCTTCGAGCCGATCTCGTAGCTGTTGGTCTTGTCCGAGTCGTATTGGAGCGGTGCCTTGCCGTCGGAGTAACCAAGATCGATCAGGCCGGATGAACACTGCTCGATCAGCGGGGCATTGCCGCCGCCGGGTCGGAAGCCCTTGGCATAAGTGGCGTAGAACAGGTTGTCCGGATTCAGCTGGAAGGAAAGGCCCACCTTCGGCGTGAACGCGGTTTCTTTCTGACCGGCATTGGTCTGATCGGGACCGAAGTTCTGCAGGCCGTCGGCAAAGTGGCTGAGATCGAAGCTCATCCGAGCGATGCGCCCGCCCAGGGTGAGCTTCCATTGATCGGTGAACGCAAATGTCGCCTCGCCGAAACCGGCGTACTGGCGGTCGTGCGCCACGTTGCGGTTGTAGTAGGAATCGCCATTGGCAAGCAACGGGTAACCGAAGGCATCCTGCGCGCTCACCCCGTAAATCGCCTCGAAGAACTGGTCCACCATGGGATCGTGGATTTCCTCGATGCTTTCCTCCCGCGACAGCGAAAAGAATGCCCCGATGGTCCAGCGCAGGCGCGAGGCGTCACTGTTGGATTGCAGGCGCAATTCCTGGGTGATGCTCTCCTGACGGTTGATGACCGTGGCGGGCGAACGATAATTCTGGATCGACGCCGGCAGATGATAGCCGCTGGTGTCGAGCAGTGGGTACTGCCCGGGGTCCAAGAAAGACAGGCCGAAGCCGGCGTTTTCCCAGCCCAGCGACTGGTAAAAGCCGAGGTTGTACATCGTGCCTTCGTAGCCGGTGATTTCGTCGCGGTGGAATAGAGAAGTGTTGGATATCAGGGTGGCCGGACCCAGATCGGCCTCCACTTTCAGCGCCGGCAGATACCACTTGTCGGGAACCGGAAGCTGGCTGGGATCGGCGTTCTTGAACTTGCCGCGCTCGGCGTCCGAATACACCGGCATGTAGTTGGAAACATCATGGCGCTTGCTGTTCTGATAGATGATGCTCGGCGAGATGCGCAGGCCCTGCACCGGTTGCCAGATGCCCGCCAACCGCAGCACCACCGTGCCGGTGTGGTTGGCGTAGTTGTCCACGACGTCGCGCGTGGTGGGATCCACACGATCCATCCAGCCGCCGTCGTAGCGATACCAGACGCTGGCCCGGTAACCCAGCACGTCCTGCTTGATCGGACCGCCGTGGGCGATGCCCGCCTCGTAGCTTGCCTCACCGTACTGGGTGTACGACAGCTCACTGCGCAGATAGGTGGAGTCCTGCGTGAGGCTAGGCTGCGCCAGCAGGTAGCGCACGGTGCCGCCTTCCGAGCCCGCCCCAAACAGCGTGCCCTGCGGACCGCGCAGCACCTCGACGCGCTCAAGATCAAAGGTCTTGGGCAGCGTATCGTCGGGGTTGAAACCCAGCGCCCGCATTTGAATGGGCGTGTCGTCGATGTAAATGCCGGTGGTGCCGGCGCCGCCGGAGGAGGAAATGCCGCGAATGGAAATAGCGTTGGTGCCGGTGTTGTCGATGGACAGACCCGGTGTGAACCGCACCACATCATTGATGTCCTTGATGCCCTTCTGATCCATGGTTTCCTGGCTGAAGGCCGACAGGCTCACCGGCACGCGGCTGATGCTTTCCTCGTGCCGCGTGGCGGTGACCACGATCTCTTTCAGACCGGCCTCGTCCGCCGGCGCGGTCTCCGCCGCCCCGACCGGGGCCTGGCATGCAAGACCGGCGATGCACAAGAACGCAAGGGTAAGTCGGCCGCGCGCCTGGCCACGGGTTGGCGCAGGGCAGTTCTGTGGATTCATGATTTTTCCCCCGGAAAGGCTCGACGTATCTGCGATCACAGACACTAGCACCACCGCCCTCGACATGTAAACCGCGCGGCGGTAGGCGTGGTGGGCGCTACGAACCGGTCTTGAGCTTGGTCCACTCACGCGACAGGAATCGCGAATACTCCAGACTCTTGCTGTGCTGCGTGACCAGCCGCGCCCGGATTTGGGCATCGGGATAAATGGCCGGATCGTCGCGAACGCCCGGGTCCACCAGCGCCAAGGCGGCGCGGTTGCCGCTGGGATAGCCCACTACGTCGGTGATACGCGCCATCACTTCCGGACGCAGAATATAGTTCATGAACAATAGCGCATTGCGCGGGTGCGGCGCATCCGCCGGGATCGCCATCGCATCCAGGGTCATGATGCTGCCCTCGCGCGGCACCGCAAAAGTCACCTTCACACCGTTGCCCGCTTCGCGGGCGCGCGTACGCGCCTGGATCACGTCTCCAGACCACCCGAGCGCGAGGCAAATGCTGCCGTTGGCCAAGTCCGATATGTACTGTTGCGAATCGAAATTGCGGATCAGCGGTCGCAGTGCCCGCAGGGTTTCAAATGCCGACCGCAGCAGCTTCTGGTCATCGGTGTTCGGGTCCTGGCCGCGGTAGATCAACACCGAGCCGATGACATCCGGTGGCGAGTCGAGCACCGAGATGCCGCAACCTCTCAGCTTGGCGGCGACGGCCGGATCGAACAGCATCGACCAGCCGATGCTCGTCTGTGCTCCCAAGCGTGCAGCGATCTGCTTCTCATCGTAGCCCAGGCCGATGGTGCTCCACATGAAAGGAATCGCGTGCTCGTTGCCTGGATCATATTCGGCGAGCCGGCGCATGATCTCAGGGTCCATGTTGTGCAAGTTTCCAAGCCGGGCCTTGTCGAGCTTGCGGTACACGCCCGCCTTGACCTGCCGCTCGAAGAAATTCACCGTCGGCACCACGATGTCGAACTGGGTGTTGCCGGTGAGGAGCTTGGTCTCGAGCACCTCGTTGCTGTCATAGGTGTCGTAACGTACCTTGATGCCGGTCTCGCGTTCGAACTGCGGGATGGTATCCGGCGCGATGTAGTCCGCCCAGGAATAGACGTTGAGCTGCCGAGGTTCCTCGCCGCCGGCACCCGGGGCTGCGGAGGCCGCGTCACGCCGGCCGCAGGCCGCCAGCAACAGCGCCATAGCCAGTGCCAGCGGCGCGCAGCGCCGCCCACACCTCGCCTGCCATGGTGCCGGCGCGCAGGGCGCGTGGCGCCTGCCCATGTTCACACCAATTCCCCGACCGCCCGATGCGCCTGTTCGATGGCGACGTGGGTGTAGGCGTCCCATCCCGAGTCGGAGTTGGCGATGGCGATGCGCCCCACCCGCTTGCGCGCCACGCGCGCCAGGCGCTCGGCTTGCTCGGGATCGTCGTACAGCGGCGTGGGCGTGTAGGCGTAGCCATGCGGCCAGCGGTTCACGGTGATGGCGGCCACGTCGCGATCGAACTCGAAGCCGCCGGTCTGCAGCATGGCGCCTAATTCCTCGCGGATGTGCCTTTCGAAATCGGTGAAGCTCATCGAGTACAGCTTGGAGCGTCCGATGCGGTATTGCTCGCGCATGTCCAGACCCTGGTTCGGCGCGCAAGGCATGTACTCCATGTGTATGCACACCGGCTGCGTGGGATCGGCCGCGAAGCGGTAGTTACCCAGGCTGACCGGGAAATCGAGGTAGGCGTCGAACATGCCGCCGACGTTGGCGATGTAGGCCACGCCCAACTGCTGCCAGGGCTTCCAGTTGCGCACCGCCACGTTGACATAGACCAGCGGCGCACGCACGTTGGCGTGCATCGCCGCCTTCTGCGGCGCGGGCAACTCCGGCGCGATGTAGGGCATCATGGCGTGATAGCAGGCCAGCACGCAGTCGCGCGCGGCGGCGCGCGTGGGCTTGCCGTCGCGCACATAGGCGACGTTCACTCCCTTGCCCGCGTTGCGCACTTCCACCGCCGTACACCGAAGTCGGATGCGCACGTCTTGCTCCGCGAGATCCAGGCGGGAGTAGTCGAATCGCGCCGTGACGATATCCTCCATCGAACGCCCTGGCGCGATGCCGGGAATCAGCTGCCGCACCAGCAGGCGCGCAATCGAGGCATTGCCATCGGGAAAGTGATAAATGTAAGGCTCGGGCTTTTCAAACGCGCCGGCCTTTTCCATGATCTGGCGCTGCGCCTGCATGCCGGGCAGCGTCAAGGTTTCGCTGGCGGGAACAGCATCGATGCCGATGGCCCACAGACCGTGGGTGCGCTTCTGCAGGAACTTCAGCACATCCGCATCGGCGTTCCAGTATGCCGTCAGGAAGTCGCGGTAGCTGGTGTGCTCCAGTATCTGCTGGCGCCGCTCGGGCGTGACGGCTGCCAGCACGTCGCGCTGGCTGGTCCACATCTCCACCAATTGCGCGCGGGCGCGCTCATTCAACGGAAACTGCTCGACATACTGGCGGATCGCCTGCGCATCCGTGGGCTTTTCGTCCCAGTCGCCCCATTGACCGAAGGGCTGGCGCACCAAGCGGTTTACGCCGAAGGCATCCGCCCCGAAAAAAACCGCGTGATTCAACGCCCAGCGGGCATAAAAGCCCTGATCGAACGCCGTCTTGAACCTGTCCAGATCGACGTTCAAGTCCGCGAGCAATCCAAGGGCCGCCTTGCTCCAATGATGTCGCGGAGAATCGATGGACTGGGTGCCGCCGTAGCCCAGCAACATGCGGCCGTCGACATCGAACTCGTTGCGCTTGGCGTGACCGCCGAAATCATCGTTGGTCTCGAGGATCAGGATTTTGGCGCCGGGCTTGCGCTGCCGGTAAAAATAGGCGCTCGCCAGTCCGCTGATGCCGCCGCCCACCACGATCAGGTCGTAGTGTTCCTCGACCTTGGCGCCGCTGAGATCAAATGGCTGACCGTCGCGCAGTCTATGTGCCGCCTCGAAGGAACCGACGTGGCTGCCGCGCAGGCCGGTGCGCAGCGGTGGGTAAGTCAGCGCGCTGTCGGCCTGCGCGCTTGTCGGCTCCGCAGCGGCCCGCATCCATTCAATGCTGCCCGCGCCGGTGATCGCCAGAGCCACCCCGTTCAGGAAATCGCGCCGGGTAATGCCGTCTCTCATGGTATTGCCACCTTCCAGAATGTGATGCCGCCTTTCGCGCAGGCGGCGCGCGGGCGGGCAAGCCGATTCAAAGCGCGGCGCCCGCGTTGAACGTGTCGCAGGATTCGATCTTGCCGAATTCGAAGCCGCGCTTGAACCAGCGCACGCGTTGCGCCGAGCTGCCATGCGTGAAGCTGTCCGGCACCACCGTGCCCTGCATGCGCCTTTGCAGCGTGTCATCGCCCACCGAGGAAGCGGCCTGCAGCCCTGACTCCAGATCGCCCGGCTCCAGGATCTTGTGCGCCGCGTTGGCCTGTACCGCCCAGACGCCGGCCAGGCAGTCGGCCTGCAGCTCCAGCTCCACCGACACGTGATTGCCCTGGACGCGCCCCGCAGCCTGTTGCGCCTGCTCGGCCCGCTCGCTGATGCCCAGCAGGTTCTGCACATGATGGCCGACTTCATGGGCGATCACGTAGGCGCGCGCAAAATCGCCGGGCGCGCCGAACTCGGTGGCGAGCTGCCGGTAGAAGCTCAGATCGATGTACACCTTGCGATCGCCCGGACAGTAGAACGGTCCGGCAGCAGAACTTGCCATGCCGCAGGCGGAGGAGACCGATCCGCTGAACAGGAACAGCTTGGGCGGCTCGTAAGTTCCGCCATGCTGTTTGAAGTACGCACCCCACACATCCTCGGTCTCACCCAGCACCGCACGCACGAAATCCACCTGCGGATCTTTCGAATCGCCGGTGACCGCGGGCGCCACGGCCACGGGCGCCGATTGCTGGCTGGCGGACATCAAACCCAGCAGGGTCATCGGGTTCACGCCCAGGAAATAGCCGATCACCACCACGGCGATGGTGCCGATGCCGATGTGGGTGCCGCGGATGCCTCCGCCTCCACTGCGTCCATCCTCGACATTGTCACTGCGGCGGCTGTCGTCAATTCTCATGCGGCGCTCCTGGTGGTCGTCTGGATCCTGTCCATTCGGGCGGGCTTCGCGCGAAGTCCGGCGCCGGATTTTACAGTGCATTTCACCGGTGCGAATTCCTGCGAATCAGGTACGCCTTGCGGTATTTGGACTGTGACGGCGTTCGTGACACGAAATTGTGTCAAATCCGATGCTTATACCTGTTACACTGATTTAACATTAAACGCGGACCGACCATGCCCCGGAACCTGCCTGCTACCCGCGCCCTGCTGGGCTCCCTCATCGGTCTCACTCTGTTGTGCACCTCGCTGCCCGCCTCCGGCGCCGCTCCTCATCACCGCCACCGCGTATCGGGCATACGCTCCGTGCCGGCGCTGCGTTCAAGCTCTGCGCTGGTAGTCGATGAGAATACCGCAACCGTGCTGCTGGCAAAGAACGCCGATGCGGTGATTCCGATTGCCTCCATCACCAAGCTGATGACCGCGCTGGTGGTGCTGGATGCCAAACAGCCCACCGAAGAGCTGATCAAGCTGACCACCGCGGACCGGCAGGTCGGGCGCGGTGGCCATTCGCGTCTGCAGACCGGCGCGCGCCTGTCGCGCGGAGATCTGATGCACCTGGCGCTGATGTCCTCGGAGAACCGCGCTGCCTACACCCTGGGGCTGCACTACCCTGGCGGGGTGAGCGCCGCGGTCAGCGCCATGAACGCCAAGGCGCGCGCGCTGGGCATGACCCATACTCGCTTCGCCGACCCCACGGGCCTGTCGGCGCAGAATGTCTCCAGCCCTGAGGACCTGGCCAAGCTCCTGACCGCCGCTTCGCGCAGCGCGCTGATCCGCAGCTTTTCCACCGATGACCGTTACAGCGTGCTGGTCGGCAGACGCCGGCTGGAATTTCGCAATACGGACAATCTGGTCGCCAAGGCCGACTGGAACATCGTGGTGCAGAAGACCGGCTACACCAACGAAGCCGGCCGGTGTCTGGTGATGAAGGCCATCATCGAGGATCGCCCGATACTCATCGTGTTGTTGGACTCCTTCGGCAAGTACACGCGCACGGCCGATGCGCGCCGGGTACGGGACTGGATCCACGCCCGCGCCAACGAGCGGGTCGAGCACGCCGCACGTTAGCCGCGTCCGCGCCACTGTAAAAGGAGGGAAGGCGCTCATTGCCAGTGAACGCCTCCCGCGTGGATCGCTGAGAATTTACGGATTGCTGGGAGTCTGAGGCAAGCCGGCTGCCGGATAGCGCGTCAGATTGAACAGCTTGCGAACATCCGGACTACCGTTCCCATAAATGTAATCGTAATTCTGGCTTGGATAGCCA
>JAFEGC010000570.1 GCA_018240265.1 Pseudomonadota bacterium
CTCTCGGCGGCGCCTCCGCGGGGGCGAACATAGCCTTGGGAGCCGCGCTGCAGATACGCGACGCCCGGCTGCCTCAGCCTGCGGTGCTGATGCTTCTCTATGGCGCCTACCTGGGCGGCATATCAACCGAATCATGGCGGAATTTTGGCGATGGCCGGTTCGGTCTGGCCGCCGCAACGATGGCCTTGTTCTGGAATGCCTATGCCGGAGCCAACCCACCGCGTGCCGACCCGCGCATCACTCCCGCCCGCGCGAACCTGCAGGGCTTGCCGCGATCATTGCTCATGAATGCGGAACTGGACATCCTGCGCGATGACAGTGTGTTGCTGGCCCGGATGTTGCGCAGCGCCGGCGTCGACGTCGAAGAACTCGGCTATCCAGGCGCAGTCCACGGCTTTACCCAGTATGTCAAAACCTGCGCGCTCGCCAGACGGGCGCTGACGGAAGCGGGCGCCGTGCTGGCGCGAGCCGTTGCGGGCTCCTCGTGAGCAGGGGCGGCAAGTTCATCTGGCTGCCCGATCAACCCGTCAATCACGCCGCGGCCTTCGCCTCGTTGCGCTCTGCTCCGGCGCGACGCACCGATGAAGGCGTCAATCGCTGGATACTGGCCCGACGGCGCTTCAGTCTCGACTCAGCGGCCATCCGCGCCACATTGAATCTGACCACCGATGGCCAGTACCTCGCCTGGATCAACGGTCGACGGATTGGCTCAGGTCCCGTGCGATCAGCACCCTGGTGTCAGCGCGTGAACCAGCACCCGGTCGCCGGCGCACTGGTGCCGGGCAACAATGTCATCGCCGTGCTGATCCATGTGCCTGGCATCGACCTGGCATGGTACGAAACCATGAAAGGCGGGTGGCAGCCGGCCTTTGGCGATGGCGCACTGTTCGCGGAACTTCGCATCGAGACAGCATCATCCGCGCTCTGCATCGTCAGTGACGAAACCTGGCGCATGTGTCAGAGCACGGCCTGGCGCCGGGACACGGAGCGGGCCGGCTGGGGACTGGGTTTCATCGAGGACTTCGATGCCAATCAGCTGGATCCCGCGTGGACGAGCGAAGCATACGATGATGCCGCCTGGAGCACGGCCCGGATCATGCGCACCGAAGGCGATGCCGTCGCGCGTGCCCGCGGCTGGGGACCGGTGATGCCCTTTCCGCTGCTGCAGCCGGCCGAAATTCCGCAAGCCACCGAGTCGCGGCGCCTGCCCGACCAGATACTGTGGATCCGGCCGGTGGACCCGGCACCGCAACTGCCGCTGCAGCGTCGGCTCT
>JAFEGC010000571.1 GCA_018240265.1 Pseudomonadota bacterium
ACCGGCTCGCACCGCTGCGCGCGCGCGGCCCATATCCACAGCACCGCCGCCAGCGCGATCGAGACGGGTACTATGCGCATGGCCGCGGCCAGCGTGCCGGCGTTGGAAATGAGCCCGATCAGCGGTGGCGAAATCGCATCGCCGAGCAGGTGGATAGTCAGGATGCTGAGCGCGAACGCCGTGGCGCGCTCGGAGGGCGCGGACAGGTTGACAATGGTGGCGTTCACCGGACCCGCCGACAGCCACAGGCACAGCTGCGCCGCGACCATGCTGATCCAGTACGCGAGATTGGAGCCGGTGGACAAGGCCACCCACACCAGCGGCGCGGCGATCAGCGTGGCGATACCCGACAGCCACAGAAAAGCCTGGCGCGAGCGACGCGCCAGATGGTCGCCGAGCCAGCCGCCGAGCAGCGTGCCGACGAAGCCGCACACCGCCACGATGGCGCCGAACCCCACGGTGGCCTCGATGCGCGGCATGCCGCGCACGCGCTCCAGGAACGAGGGCATCCAGAATCCCAGCGCGCCGATGCCGAAAGTGTAGGCCGCGTAGCCCAGCACCGTGAGATTGTAGGAACGGCTGGATACGACGTGGCGGATGCGCCGCCAGTAATCCAGCCAGTGCACATTCGCACCTGCGCCCGCGGCAACCGGCTGCCCCTCGTCATGTGCGCCGCGCGGCGGATCGGGCAGCAACCACACCATGATGGCGAGCGCGAGGCCGGGAAAGCCTGCGAGAAAAAAAGCCATGCGCCAGCCGAAGTGTTGGTCGACCCAGCCGCCGACCATGTAGCCCAGCGCGGCGCCGACGGGAATGGCACAGTAGAACACCGCCATGATCCGTCCGCGCTGATCGCGGCGAAAATAATCCGCCAGCAGGCCGGGTGCGATGGTGCCGTAGGCGGCCTCGCCGATGCCGACGGCGGCGCGCGCGCACATCAGCGACCAGAACGACTGCACCGCGCCGGACAGACCGGTGGCCAGGCTCCAGCAGGCGATGCCGAGTGCGATCAGCCGCGGGCGCGAGCGTGTATCGCCAAGGGCACCGAAGGCCGGCGCCGACAACATGTAGACGATGAGAAAGCCCGGCGCCAGCAGTCCCAGTTGAAAGTCGTTCAACGCGAGCGAGGAGACCTTGAGCGACTGCGCCAGCGCCGAGATCAGATAACGGTCCAGATAATTGAGCAGGTTGATGACGGTGAGCGTCGTGAGCGCGACGCCGGCGTAACGGTGCGCAGGCGTTTGCAAGGTTGGTGGTCGCTCGAACATTGCCGT
>JAFEGC010000572.1 GCA_018240265.1 Pseudomonadota bacterium
TTTTTGACATGGAGGATAAAAAGTAGTATATTTGGTGGTATGCCTGCAAAAACTCTTTCCTCCAACCAGATCGCCGCACTATCAGCGTTGGTCGGAACTCCTGCCAGTAAAGCGAAAGCGTCTATCACTCTCTCGGGCAATCTTTTGAAAGTCATCGATACACTGGCAGGTGCATCGCAACGTTCCGCGTGGATCGAGCGGGCCGTACAAAGCTATGCCACGCGCCAGCTCAAGGAGCGGCGCCGCGAGCACGAGATCGCCTTGTTGAATAAATACGCAGAGGGGCTGAATGCAGAAGGCGACGACAGTGCGGCCTATCAAGCAAGCTGGACCACCGAATAAATGGTGAGATCACCCGACTTGCGCCGCGGGGAAATTTACCGGGTCCGTCAGCCTCAACACGGCGACCCAAAAAAATCTCGCTGCTTTGCCGTGGTCAGTCGCCAGGATCTGCTCGACTCAAAGGCCAACCGTGTACTTTGCGCTCCGATCAATACATCCGGCGTCGGCTTGGCTACCGAAGTAGACGTCGGCATCGATGAAGGCTTGAAGCACCCTTCCGTCATCAACTGCGACCAGATTACCCGTCTCGAGAAAAGCATGCTGACCGACTACGTCGGCAACTTATCACCGGCGAAACTCAAACATCTGCGCACCGCATTACAGATCGCCTTCGACATCGACGATGGTGCTGTAGCAGGCAGTGCGGCAGAGAGCTGATTGGCGCGTTCGAGCGCGACCCATCCGTCTATTCACATACCGGAGCATTCCATGAGCCTGGCTGACCTGTCCCTCGCCGATTGGCGCGCACGCGCCGCGAAGCTGAAATTCGAGACCCGGCATTTCATCGACGGTGAATACGTCGATTCGCTCAAGGGCGGCCGGTTCAAGGTGGCCAATCCGGCCACGGCGCAAGTGTTGTGCGAGGTCAGCGCCGGCGATGCCGCCGACATCGACCGGGCCGTGGCCAGCGCCAAACGCTGCTTCTATTCGCGCAAGTGGAGCCGCATGGCGCCGCGCGATCGGATGGCGGTGCTGAACCGCATGGCGGGGCTCATCGAGCAGAACGCGGAAAGCCTGGCGCTGCTGGACACGCTGTGCATGGGCAAGCCGGTGCGCGACATGTTCAACATCGACATCCCTTCCGCGGCGCAGAACTTCGCCTACTTCGGCGAGGCGCTGGACAAGATCGACAGTGCGGTGACCGCCACCGCCGCCGATGCCTTCCATTACACGTTGCGCGAACCGCTGGGCGTGGTGG
>JAFEGC010000573.1 GCA_018240265.1 Pseudomonadota bacterium
AAGTGCCGATTCTCAACTCCATACTGCCCAGCAACGAGGCGCATGTGCGCCGCGGCCTGGAGCTGATCCTCGCGCAGGGCAAGAAGCGCATCGGCATCCTGGGGTTCAGCTTCAAGGCCGGGACCGACGATCTGCGCGAAAGCCCGATCGTCGAGCTCATCGAAACCCTGCTGGGCAAGGGCTATGATCTGCTGGTGTTCGACAAGAACGTGAACCTCGCCAAGCTCACCGGCGCAAACCGCGACTACATCCTGAACCACATTCCGCACATCGCAAACCTGATGCGCGACAACATGGCCGAGGTTCTCGCCCATGCCGAGGTCGTGGTGATCGGCAACGGCGGCGCCGAGTTCGTCGACGTGCTGGACAAGCTCAAGCCCGACCAGAAAGCCATCGACCTGGTGCGCATCAAGCAGGGCATGGCCAAGCAAGCCGGCTACGAGGGCATCTGCTGGTAGACAGGGCCTGAGCGCCGCGCACGCTCCGAGCTTGCGCGGCGCCGGCAAAACTGCGACCGTCCGCCGCCGGGCATTTACTGGCGACGCACGATGTAAGGGAACTTGCCAGAAGCCGCCAGCGGGATGTCGTCGACGACGCGGAACTCGATGCGGCAATCATCGCCCATCACCAGGCGGATCTTGCGCTTGATATCCTCGAAGTCCAGCCCCACGGTGGCCAGCGTGTAGCCGACTTCAGGCACCAGGTTGATGGTGAGCGAGCCGTCGCGTTCCTGGATGAGCTGATACTGGCGCAGCGTGCCCTGGTCCCAGCTCATGCGGAACGACATGATGAAATACAGCGGGTCGACCTGTTCGCCGCGCGAGTTGATGAAGGCCTCGATCAGCCGGCCCGAAACCGAGTCGAGCAGCGGCAGGGTGCGGCCGCAGCTGCACAGACGTTTGGTCAGACGGCCGCGGTCTCCCAGCCGGTAACGGATGAAGGGCATGGCATAGCCGGCAAGCGCGGTGATGGCGAGTTCCGCGTCTTGCTCCAGTACCACCCGGCCGGCAGCATCGATGGTTTCGATCAACGCTAGGTTCACCGATATGTGGTGGCCCTGGCGCTCCAGGCATTCGCAGGCGACACCGCCGACTTCGCGCGACCCGTAGGCGCTGAGCACCGGCGCCTTGAATGCCTGTTCGATAGTCTTCACCACGAACGGGTAGACCGTCGAACCACCGAGCACGATGGCGGCTGGCCGATGCATGGTGATGCCGTGTGCGTTGACGTGCTTGGCGATGGCATCGATGCCATC
>JAFEGC010000574.1 GCA_018240265.1 Pseudomonadota bacterium
ATGTGCCGGGTGATGGCCGGGTGAATCCGGTGGACGTGACCATGGCGCTGGGCAAGGGCGCGCGCCAGCGCGGGGTGAAAATCATCGAGGGTGTGCCGGTGCTGAACGTGCTCAAGGAGCGCGGTCGCGTCGCCGGTGTGCGCACTGCGCAGGGAGACATCCGCGCCGAGTACGTGGTGAACTGCTGCGGCATGTGGGCACGCCAGTTCGGGGAGCTGGCCGGCGTCAGCATTCCGAACCAGGCCGCCGAGCACTACTACCTCATCACCGAACCCATTAAGAACCTGCCCAAGTTGCCGGTGCTGGAGGATCCGAGTTGCCACGGCTACTACCGCGAGGAGGGCGGCGGACTCATGGTCGGCTTGTTCGAACCCGTGTGCGCGCCATGGAAGGTGGAAGGCATTCCGGCGGATTTTTCCTTCGGCGAGCTGCCGCCGGACTGGGAACGCATGACGCCGTTTCTTGAGCGCGCCATGTCGCGCGTGCCGATCACCAGCGAAGTGGGCATGAAGAAATTTTTCTGCGGGCCCGAAAGTTTCACGCCGGATCTACGGCCCATCGTCGGCGAGGCGCCGGAGCTGCCCGGCTACTTCGTGGCCGCCGGGTTGAATTCCATCGGCGTACTTACGGGCGGCGGGCTCGGCCGGGTGGTGGCGCACTGGATCATTCACGGCACACCGGACGTGGATGTCACCGGTTTCAACATCGACCGCCTGCATGGCTACCAGGCCAATCCGGAATACCGGCGCGAGCGCACGGTGGAATCCCTGGGGTTGGTGTACCGCTGTCACTATCCCGCCCTGGCGTTGAAGACGGCGCGCAACGCCAGACGCTCGCCGTTCCATGATCGGCTGGCCGCGGCCGGCGCGTACTTCAAGGAGGTCAGCGGCTGGGAAAGTCCGGATTGGTACGGCGAGGCCGGCCGCGAGCCCGACCCGGGCCCGCTGTCCTGGGAACGGCATCGCTGGTTCCCGAACTGGCAGGCCGAGCATCAGGCCACACGCCACGGCGTCATCGTCATGGACATGTCCTTCATGGGCAAATTCCTGGTGCAGGGGCGGGACGCCGGCGCCGTGCTCGAGCGCATTTCCGCGAATCACGTGAACGGCGCGGTCGGCCAGATCACCTATACCCAATGGCTCAACGAACAGGGCCGGCTCGAGGCGGACCTCACCGTGAGCAAGCTCGGCGAGGACAAGTTCCTGGTGGTGGTGACCGACACCATGGTGCGGCACGCCGAGACTTGGATGAGGC
>JAFEGC010000575.1 GCA_018240265.1 Pseudomonadota bacterium
AACGGCGAAATCCCGCGCGCAATTGCAGAAACTGGATGGGCGTGAACTCGTACAACGCGCTCCAGCGCGTCTGCTGGTCCTCGCCGATACGCCGGTCGGGGTCGTAGTATTCAGCCGTGAGCTTGAGATTATGACCCTTGGCGAAGTTCCAGTCCGCCTCGCCCAGCAGGCTTGCGAGCCGGCGCCGGCCTTCCGGAAAGCCATCGTCGCTGACCAGGTCCGCCTCTCCCAGCCACGCCACCGGCCCGGTGCGAAGGCCGGCGAATACCCCGACGACATCGCGATTGCCGGCATCCGATTTGGTATGCGACGCGGACACCCCCGCGCGCCAGCGTGTCCGCACATACATCACCTGGCCCGTGGTTTGATAACCGGACCGGCTTTGGGTGTTGGCAGCGCCATTGGTCACGGCGAGCTGCGCCGACCAGTTGTCGCGGTCATAGCCGATTTCCACGCCCTGGTCCGGCGTGGTCATGCTGATACCCGTCACCTCGCGCACGAACGCGGTCTGGTCCTGCAGGCACCAACCGAAGGGCAGGTAGAACTTGCCGCCCTTCAGATACCAGCCGTGGGCGGGATCGACATACTTGAGATAGGCCTCGAAGTTCTCCGCCGCGTTCGGCGCCACTTTTTCATCCACGTACAGCGACAAGCGGTCATGGATGACGCCGATCTCGCCGTACACGCGCATCTGGTCCACCGCGAACTGCTGGGCGGTGGCCGCGTTCGGCACTTCGTTGCGCGACCAGCTGGCGCGCAGATCGCCGCCCACGCGCAGGAACTCGCCCAGCTTGCCTCCCCAGGCGGACGCGGAATCTCCGAGCGTGGTCGCCGGCATCACGTTCTGCGCATAGATCAGGCCGAAATCGCTGCGCATGCCGCCGCCTGTGGGATTCACGTGGCAGCTCGAACACTTGTAGCCGTTCTGCACCGCCAGATACGGCTCGGCGATCACGCGGCCCGCGGCCGCCAGGAATAGCGCCATGCCGAGCAGCCACTTCATCGATGCTGTCATGGATTCACGACCTCGAAGCGAACGATCAACCGCTCCTCGCCGCCCGTGGGCAGCGCCAGCGGCTGCGCAGACAGATCGGCAAGCTGTAAACCCGGCGCGGTGCGCAGCCACACGCGGTACCGGCCCGTGGTCAACGGTGCGGCCGGCGTGAGCAGCAGCGCCCGCGGGTTCAGTGCGGGCGAGCTGAGCCGCGCCGACACGGGCTGCGCGCCGGCCGCATCGATGCGCTCGATGC
>JAFEGC010000576.1 GCA_018240265.1 Pseudomonadota bacterium
CGGGCCGGTATTCGGCTACACCATCGGCCGCCTGCTGGTACGCATGCTGGTGGTGGTGGGCGTGGCCGCATTGACGCGCAACGTCGATGCCATCATCGCGGCGCTGATCGCGATGGAAGGGCTGCGGCTGGTGGCGGCCGCGATGGTATGGCGGCGCATGGCCGGCGCCGGTCCCGACGCCGCGGGCAGGGCGGCGAGCGAGGAATTGCGGCGAGAACAGCTGCAGTTTTGCGTGCCGGCGGGGCTTGCGGTCGTGTTCTCCATGCTCAATCGCAACCTGGGCAATCTGGCCGTGGCCAAGGTGCTCGGCGCCGCCTCACTGGCCCAGTACACCATCGGCACCTTCGGTGAACCGGTGGTGGTCGCGGTCCGAAACTCCCTGTCGACGGTGTTGTTGCCGGAGATGGTGCGCCGCAATTCGACCGCCGAGGGCGACCGGCTCGCCCTGTGGAAACGGACCACCGTGGTGAACTGCATCCTGTTGTTTCCGATCGCCGTGGTGGTGTGCTGGTATTGCTCGCCGCTGATCACGCGCATCTTCGGGGCGAATTATCGGGCGGCGGTGCCGGTGATGCAGCTGTACACGCTGGTCATGGTCCGGGAGTGCTTCGATTTCTCTCCGGCGCTGCGCGCGGTGAATCACACGCGGCCGCTGATGCAGAGCAATCTGGTGGCCGGACTGGTCAGCGTCGCGGCCCTGTATCTGCTGATGCCGCGGTGGGGCCTGGTCGGCGCCATGGCGGCGCGCATCGTGGCCAGCGTGTTCGACGTGCTGTTCCTGGGATACAGCGTCAAAGTGGCGTATTCAATCGGCGCCGCGCACCTGCTGCCGTGGCGCTCCGTCGTCATCACGGCGGCGGCGGCGCTGCTGTCCGGCGCCGTGCTGGTGTTGCCCGATTGGACCGGCTGGTTGGGGTTCGCCGGCGTATTCGTCGGCTCGGTCCTGTACGGGGTGGTATTTTTCGCGTTGTTGGCTGCGCTGGGCGTGCCGGAATTCGCGGCGATCGCGCGCCGTCTGCCCGGTGCCCGCGGCCGGTTCGCCGCGGCGCGGCATTGAGCGGGCCGTCGCATATTGGAACGGGAACGGTGAGATCATGGCCTATTTGATCTATGCGGTGCTGGCGGTGCTGGCGATCGCCGACACGTTCGCGCTCGATATGAGTCTCGCGCCGGGCCTGTCGGTCAAGAACGCGATGGTTACCATGGTCGCCGGCGTGCTGATCCTGCAGAAGGTCATGGGCGCGCC
>JAFEGC010000577.1 GCA_018240265.1 Pseudomonadota bacterium
CGGCCAGCTCCGCGTCGAACCCCTTCAGGTCCAGCTCGCACACCACGCTGTCGTGGCCTTGTTTGATGAGGAACATCCGGTTGCCGGGCTCCAGTTGCTCCTTGATGAGCTTGAATTCGCGCTCGGTGAGCCCGAAGCCTTCGATGTAGTCCCGGGCGTTGGCATCCGGGTTGGGAAAGAACACCTTGGTCGCGGTCTGCTCGATGATCGTGCGACTGATGGGACTCACGAGCGCGTCACTCGGGCTCTGGGTCGCCGCGCAGAACACCCCGTTGAGCTTGCGCCACACCTTCAGGCCGTCCTTGGCGAACTGCTCGAACGCCGCGTCCGCCAGCAACCGCGAGAACTCATCGCCCCAACACACGAACCGCCGGCCATCCAGGAGCGCTCGTACGCAGTGGAACAGGTATAGGGTGATCGGCGGCCGCACGACCTCGTTGTCCAGGAACTCCGTGACATCGAGCCCGACGACCCGCTGACCACTCAGACGCGTGTGCAGCGCATCCGTGGGGTTATCAAACGCCCAGGCGTAGTCGCCGCCCGTGCTCTCGCACCAGCGCGCCAGACGCGCGTGAATCCCTTCCGGCCGCGTCGAGTCCGTGAACTCGATCAGACGGGACAGGCGCCGGGCGGCCATGTCCAGTGCCAACGTGCCACGCAGCGCATGGTCCAGGTCACTCTCCTCCCGCGTGGTTAGCAGCGATGGCCCGCGCGCCAAGGTGCGTAGCCAGCTCTTCAGGAACGCGAGGTTCGCCGGGGTCTCAGGCAGCTGCAGCGGATTGAAGCCCGTGGCCTCGCCGTTGCGGATCGGCAGGTACCGGCCGCCCAGCCCCCGCACCAGAATCTCCAGTCCCCGATCCTTGTCGAAGAGCACCTGGGTGACGCCCAGCCGCGCCAGCATGGCCGCCAGGAACCCGATGAACACGGTCTTGCCGGAACCGGTCGGCCCGCAGATGAACGTATGCCCGGTGTCCTTGCGGCTGCCGCCATCGGGATCCTTCGGATCACTGGCGTGCAGGGAGAAGTAGTACGGCGAGCGGGCGCTGGTGATGAAGAGCGACAGCGCATCGCCCCAGTGATTGCCGGTGGCGCGCCCGGCTGGATAGTTGTGGAACGGCGCCAGCGCCGAGAAGTTGCGCGAGGTGATCGGCGCCTTGCGCGGCCGCATGGCAAAGTTGCCCGGCAGCTGCGCCCAGAACGCCGCCTCCAGCGCCAGATCCTCGCGCGCCACGGTCATG
>JAFEGC010000578.1 GCA_018240265.1 Pseudomonadota bacterium
GATGGCTCTGTACCTCGCCGATGACGCGGCCCGAGGGCAACTCGATGCCCAGCGCATCGTTGACCGGCGGCAGCGTTCCCTCAGGAAAGTGCGCATCGATCACCGGGCCGCGGATGGCTACGATCCGACCGCGCCGCGCGGTATTCGCCACGTTCGAGTCCAACAGCATGACTGCCCTATCATCCACCATCACGGGGCCGGGTGAAAACTGCGGAGAACCGAACCGCACGTCAGTCGGTTGCCCACAGGCGGCGAATCCCAATACAATGAGCCAGCCGCGCGGGTGTAGTTCAATGGTAGAACTGTAGCTTCCCAAGCTACTAACGTGGGTTCGATTCCCATCACCCGCTCCACTCCACAGCTTCGTTCCAGGGAATTCTGAGAAAGTCCGAAGTGCTCCTGGAACAATTTGCGGAAGCCCTGATGGCAAGCCAGGCAGCTTTGCTGCACCTTGGCGAAGTGGGTGATGACTGCTTGGCCATCGCTTCGCATTACGGCCTCTCCCATAGCCATGGCTGCTTCATGAACCTGTCCGCCGAAGCTCCGGAACTTTCCGGCATCGGCTCCAAGCCAAGCGAGGATGCGCATCTTCGCCAACACGGGCGGCTCAGCATGCTTGGCGATTTTTGGTACCAAATCGGCAACCCTCGCCCAGCCCTCCTTGGAAATCGCTCCAGTAACGGCTTGAATGTCGCGTCCGAGCTTTTCCATTTCGCTCTGCAAGACCATTGGTTTCGCAGGTTCGGCAGCTTGGGCGTGGAGGATCGCAGCAGAGGCGAGCAAGGCCGCGACCAAAGTGCTGGCATGGGCTGAGAGGTGTTTGTCGAACTCGCGAGTGCGCCAGACCCGCATCTACGCCAGCCGGATACCGCGCCCGGCGACCAGCCATTGGCTGCTGATGCCAACAGCCGCCTGCACCACCCACGGACGACGACTGACGTGATGGACTTGGCGGCTGCTCGTGCAGCAGGGTAACGTTGAGCCCGATCGAACGCGCACTCGCCTCAAAGGCACCGCGATTTGCCGCCTCCTTGACGCCCGGCCCACCGCCGGTCACGGCGACGAAATCGCACCGCTCCTGCTGTTGGAAACGCTAGGATGCTCACTCTGGCTTTCGCATCGGACAGGTGCTGAGGCCGAGCAGTCGATAACCGGGACAGCGGCCAGTCAGTCCCGTAACGAGCGGCATGATTCCAATAAGTCCCAGCCAGCGCCATGACGAATCCAGC
>JAFEGC010000579.1 GCA_018240265.1 Pseudomonadota bacterium
CTACGCCTCCGTGGACATTTCCGAGCGCACGCTGCGCGAGGTGCATCTGCCGCCGTTCGAGGCAGCGGTAAAAGCGAGGGTCGCCTCGATCATGCCGGCCTTCACCGATCTGGCGGGCGTGCCCATGACCGCACATCGTGAGCTGCTGCGCGATCACCTGCGCGGCCGGCTGGGTTTCGAGGGCGTGCTGATCAGTGACTACAACGCCATCGCCGAGCTGCTGCGTCACGGGGTGGCCGAGGATCTGGCACGCGCCGCGGCGCTGGCGCTGCGCGCGGGCATCGACATCGACATGATGTCCGATGCCTATCGCCGTGGTCTGCCGGAGGCGCTGCGGCGCGGGTGGGTGCGCATGGCGGAGGTCGACGTGGCGGTGCGGCGGGTGCTCGGGCTCAAGGCCGAGCTGGGATTGTTTGCCGATCCGTACGCGCGCGGCGCGCGGCGCGAGAGCGCCGCGGCGCTCGAGCGCAGGCGCCGGTTCGCGCGCGAGGTGGGCGCCCGTGCTGTCGTGCTGCTCAAGAACGACGCCGATGTGCTGCCCCTGCCGGTCAAGCTCGAGCGCATCGCGCTCATCGGCCCGCTGGCCGATGCGGCGGGCGAGATGCGTGGCCCCTGGTGGGCCGCGGCCGGCACCGACGATCAGGTGACGCTGTTGCAGGGCGTACGCGCGGCCTGGCCCCGCGCGAAGGTGCTGCATACGCCGGGCGCGGGTATCCGCGACCGCGAGCCGGCCGGCATCGAGACCGCGGTGGCGCTATGCGATGAGGCCGAGGTCATCCTGTTAGGCGTGGGCGAGGCCGCCAACATGAGCGGTGAGGCGGCGAGCCGCACCGACCTCGATCTGCCGGGCGCGCAGCGTGAACTCGCGCGCGCCGTGCTGGATCGCGCGGCCCGCCTCGGCAAGCCGGTGGTGACGGTATTGTTTTCCGGCCGGCCGTTGGCGGTGCCGTGGTTGGTCGAGGCATCGCAGGCCGTGTTGGCGGCCTGGTTTCCGGGGAGCGAGGCCGGTCATGCGCTGGCCGATTTGCTCATCGGCAAGCGCTCTCCCAGCGGCCGCACGCCGGTGAGCTGGCCGCGGCACGTGGGACAGGTGCCGGTGTTCTTCGCGCAGCGTCCGAGCGGCCGCCCCGCCAACCCCGTCGATGGTTTCACCAGCAAGTACCTGGACGCGCCGAACGAGCCGCTGTTCAGCTTCGGCCATGG
>JAFEGC010000057.1 GCA_018240265.1 Pseudomonadota bacterium
GGCTTCACGCTCATCGAAATCCTGGTGGTACTGGTCATCATCTCCGTGGTCATCGCCTTCGCCATCATGAACGTCGGCGTCACCGGTCGCGACAGCGCCATCGATGACGAGAACCGCCGCATCGAGGGTCTGATGGGCCTGCTGCAGGAACGAGCGGCGCTGGAAGGACACGACTTCGGATTGCTGGTGGAGCCCGCGGCCTATCAGTTCGTGGTCTACCGGCCGCGGCGCCAGCGCTGGGAAAACTTCGACGAGGAGCGCGAGTTCCGCCGCCGCGAACTGCCCAAAGGTCTGAGCTTCGAACTGCAGATGGACTCCCGCACCATCGTGATCAAGGAACGCGACCAGCAGCTGAGCGGCGACGCGCCACAGGTGTCGCCGCAGATCATCATCGCAGCCAGCGGCGAAGGCACACCGTTCAAGCTCACCGTGCTACGCGCCGGCACGTCCAATCGCGCCTCGGTCAGCGCCGATGCCTTCGGCAAGCTGACCCTGGAATCCTCCGACAGGGTCGCGAAGCGCACATGATGGGAATTCACGCCCGCGGTTTCACACTGGTGGAGGTGCTGGTGGGCCTGATCGTGGTGGCCTTGTCGCTGGCGGCGCTGATGAGCGGCATCAGCAGCGCCGCGCGCGGCAGCGAATACCTGCGTGACAAAACCGTGGCGCAGTGGATCGCGCTGAATCGCATCACCGAGGTGCGGCTCAACGTGCAGAAGTTCGGCGAGTCGGGCGACAAGGGTGAGATCAGCTTCGCCAACCGCAAGTGGCGTTACGACACGCGCTATTTCGACACCGACAATGCCACCATCCGCCGCGTCGTGGTGCGCGTCTGGCCGCAGAGCGCCAAGGAAAAGGCCGGGCCGCTGGCCGAGTCGGCCAGTTTCCTGGGCTCGGCGCTGATGCCCCCCGGCAGTTCCTCGATACAGCCTGACTGGCGCTCCGTCAGCACTCCGGGCGGGCCCGGCACGCCCGGCGCGCCTACGGCCGATCCGAAGTCCGGCGGCAAGGCCGCTCCGACGGGTAGCCCACCGGGTTCCTCATCCAGTTCCACTCAAGCAAACCCGTGACGCGTAATCGCGGATTCACCCTGGTCGAGGTATTGGTGGCGCTGCTGATCCTGGGCGTGATGACGGCGCTGGGCTACGGCACCTACCGGCAAGCGCGCATCTCGGCCGAGCGCACCGCCGATTCCCAGCAGCGCACGCGGGAAATCGAGTTCGGCATGCGCATCCTGGCGCAGGACCTGGCGCAGACCGCGCCGCGCCCCATCCGCCAGCCGTTGGGCACCGGCCGTCTGCCCGCGCTGCGCGCAGGATCCGGGGCAGCGACCCTGCTGGACGTCACGCGCCTGGGCTGGTCGAACACCGCCGGAGCGCAGCGCGGCACCTTGCAGCGCGTGTCCTATCGTCTGGACAAGGACACGCTGAAGCGCGCCTATCTGCCAGTGCTCGACCCGACGCTGAACGTGCAGCCCATCGAGCGCGATCTACTCACGCAAGTCAAGAGCGTCAAATTTCGTTTTCTGGATGCGAACCGCACCTGGTTCGACGCATGGCCGGCGCCGGGCCTCAATCCTGACCAAGCGCAATTTGCCCGGCCGGCCGCGGTGGAAATTCTGGTGGAGTTCAAGGACTGGGGCACGGTGCGCCGCCTGATCGAGGTGGCAGGATGAACGCGCCGGCCCGGCAGCGCGGGGTGGCGCTGATCATCGCGCTGGTGCTGATGGCGCTGGCCACCATCCTCGCGGTGAAGGTGGGCTTCGGCGGCTACGTGGAACGTAAGCGCACCACTTCCATGCTGGCCGCCGAGCAGGCCTATCAGTTTGCCATGGGAGCCGAGGCACTGGCCGCCGATGTGCTCATCCAGGATTTGCAGAATTCTCAGACCACGCTGGCGGGACCCTGGGCGCAGACGCCACCGCCCATTCCGCTGCGCCCGCCCAACGATCCCGAGGGCGAACCGCTGGGCACGCTGCAGGGATCGCTGGAAGACCAGGAGGGTCTGTTCAACCTGAACAACCTGCTCATCCCCGACCCCAAAGATATGAACAAACCCGATCCTCGGTATCTGGAGCTGTTCAAGCGCATCCTGGACCACGCCAAGGTGGATGAGAAATGGGCGCAGATGATCCGCGACTGGATCGACGCGGACTCGGACGTGTCGTTCCCGGATGGCGCCGAGGATGCGGTCTACAACTCGCAGACCCCCCCCTACCTCACCGGCAACTGGCCCATGCTCTCGACCTCGGAGCTGCTGAGCTTGCCCGACTTCGGCTTGGAGAACTACCGTCGCTTGGCGCCCTACGTGACCGCACTGCCCCCTGGTACTCCCATCAATGTCTGCACCGCACCGGGCTGGGTGCTGGACAGCATCACCGGCCATGACGAATTCACCAAGAACCTGGAATTCCTGGACAAAAGCCGCAAATCCGCGAACGGCTGCTTCCCCGACACGCAAACGCTGGCGCGCGACATGTCCGCCGTACAAAAGCAGGCGGTCCAGAATCTGCTGTCGGAAAAGAGCGACTACTTCCGCCTCACCACCATCGTCACGCTTGGCACCACGGAGTTCACCTTGTACAGTCTTTTGTCGCGCAAAGGGGGCAACCGGGTGACGCCCATCCTGCGCAGTTTCGGTACCACCTGAACATCATGGCTCATACTTTGTTGTTGCGCATGCCCGCCACTGGCTCGGATGAGACCGAGTGGCTGCTCATGGACGAGGCCGGCGAACGCGCAGGGCCGCGCCAGCGGGGTCCTTTATCCTTGGCTACCGCTATCGCCCAGCAGCATCGGCTGGTGGTGCTGGTGCCGGCAACCGATGTCATGCTGACCGAGCCGGAACTACCGCCGGGGAGCGGCGCCAAACTCGCGCGCGCCGTGCCCTTCGCGCTGGAGGAATGGGTCACCGACGACATCGACACCCTGCACTTCGCCGTTGGCCGCCGCGGCGCCCACAACACCACGGCGGTGGCAGTGGTGGCGAAAGGCCTGATGGATGAATGGCAGGCCAGGCTCCAAGCTGCCGGCCTGCACGCGGCAGCGTTATATGCCGATGCCTCGCTCCTGCCGCAGAATCCCGGGCAGTGCGTGCTGTGGCTGGAGGGTGACCGGCTCTCGGTGCGGCGCGCTTCGGGCTCCGTGCTCACCGTGGAAATCACACCCATCGAGGAAGCGCTGACCGTGGCAGGCGTGATCACCGAACCCGGCGCGGCGAGCTTCGACGAAACCCGGCAGCCGCAGGCGCCCGACAGCGCGCTACTGTACTGCACGCCGGAGGACTGGGCGCGCGTGCAGAACGACTTCGACCGGCTGCACGAGCGTTTCGCATCGCTGAAAGTACAGCTCCTGCCCGAGGGACCGCTGCTGTGGTTTGGGCGCGAGCTGCCGCGCACCGATGCCATCAACCTGCTGCAGGGTGGCTACGTCGCCGCCGAAACCCACGGCTCGCAGTGGCGACGCTGGCGGGTGGCGGCGCTGCTCGCTGTGGCCCTGCTGGGCACGCACCTCGCCGCCGAGTCCTTCGACCTGTATCGCATCAACAAGCAGAGCGCACAACTTCAGACCAGCATCCAGCAGATATTTTCGCAGGCCATGCCCGGTGCACCCCTGCGGGATCCGCGCCGGCAGATACAGGCGCGGCTGGAACAGATTCACGGCGGCAGCGCCGGACCGCAGCATTTCCTCAAAGCCCTGCACGGTCTGGCCGGCGCGGTGGCGGGCCGGGCGCACATCAGCGTCGATGCGTTGAGCTACCGCGACGCCACACTCGATTTGAAAATCACCGCGTCCGGCGTCGATGAGCTGGCGCAGCTGAGTCAGCGCATCTCCAAAGAAGGGTTGAGCGCCGACTTGCAGTCGAGCAATCCGGTAGCCAACGGCGTCGAGGGTCGCATGCAGATTCACGAATCCCGCGCGAGGCGGCCATGAACGCGCTGCGACGTTGGTACGCGAGTCTGAAAGAGCGCGAGCGCCGCGTGGTGCTGGGCGGTGCCGTGGCGCTGGCGCTGCTGATCCTGTTCGGCGGGCTGCTCATGCCCCTGCATACGCGTCTGGTCCACGCGCAGGAAAAGCTGGCGGCGCAACGCGATGACCTTGCCTGGATGCAGCAGCATGCCGCTGAAATCCAGGCTGCCGCCGGCACGTTCGTGCCCACAGGCGATGAATCCCCCATCGTGCTCATCGACCGCACCGGCCGCGAAGCGGGTCTGGCGGAGGCGCTGCGCGGCACTCAGCCCAGCGGCGATGCCGGCGTGCGCGTACAGCTGGAGTCGGCGCCCTTCGATGCCCTGGTGAGCTGGTTGGGTGTGCTGGAGCAGCGCCACGGCATCGCAATCGAATCCGTCACCATCGACCGCACGGTGCGTCCCGGCCTGGTCAATGCCAGCATCTCCCTCAACCAGAAGCGGCGCTGAAAGCGGCCGGCGTTCCTACGCCTGGCTGATCGCCGCGGCCTTGATCGCGGCACTGGCCTTCGTGGTGATGGCGCTGCCGGCCTCGCTGGCGGCGCGCTTTCTGCCGCGCGATGTGCAGGCCTCCGAGCCCGGCGGCACGCTCTGGCATGGCTCGGTGGCTGAACTGAGCAGCCACGGCCGTTCGCTGGGCGCGGCGGAATGGCGCGTCCATCCCGCCTCGCTTCTCACAGGCAAGCTCGCGGCCAGCGTGCGCTGGGTCAGGCAGGATCTCAGCGTGGACGCCGAGCTGATCATCGCCGGCAAAGAATTGATCGCAAACTCCGTGCGTGGCGGCGGCTCGCTGGAGTCCCTGGCTAATTTCGGCATGACCCGCGGCTGGAACGGCAAACTCCGCATCCACATCGCGACCTTCACGCTGGCCGAGGGCAAGGTTCGCGCCGCCGCCGGCGAGATTCACCTGGATGGGCTGAGCTCCACCGATTTTCCCGGCGTGGATTTCGGCGGCGCCACCCTGACCTTCGGCCCCGAAGCCGTGCAGAACGATGGCACGGCCATCGCCCAGGTGAGCGATGCGGGGAGCGGGCCGTTGCAATTATCGGGCACGTTGACCCTGGCGCCGGCGCAGAGCCTGGCCACGTTTTCCGGCAAGCTCAAGCAGCGCGAACCCCTGCCCGGCGATCTGCAACAGAAAATCAACGAGCTGGCGCAGATGCGCGGGCGCGATGCGCAGGGGCGCATCGCCCTGGACATCGAATTCGTGCTGTAGCCGGGCTCACTCCTCGCGCCACTCGCGAAACTCGCGCAGCAGCGGAAAATACAGGGCGACGCGCACGCTCTGCGGTCCCAGGAGCCGCGCCACGCGGGCGTAGCGGCGCATCTGCTCGGCGTAACGCTGCATTTCGCTGTCCAGAAACCCCTGCAGCTGTCCGCCGCCGTGGAAGCTGGTCTTGTAGTCGATGACCCAGCGCTCGCCGGCCTCGACGAAGGTACGGTCCAGCACCACGTTCACCACGCGTCCATCGAGTTTCGCCGACAGCGCCAGCTCGCGCGCATCCGGCGGCGGGCGGCTGCGCAGGATCCAGCGTCCGCGCTCATCCGCCAACACCGCCAGCAGCGCGTCGATCACCCGCTGCACCGCCGCCTCGATCTGCTCCGCCGGCATGCCGCGCGCCTGGAACCAGCGCCGGAAGCTGGCGCCGCGAGCTTGCACCTCGCGCGCCGCCTGAGCCCCGCAGCGCAATTCCTGCAGACAGCGATGGACCAATACACCGACCTGGCGGGCGGCCTCACCGGCCCAGTCGAAGGGCGGCGTCAGAGGAAGCAACGCCGGTGGCGCCGGCGCGTCCTCGACCATCGGCTCCGGCGGGTTCCAGTCCGCCGGAAGCCGGCGCAGCAGCACCGGCGCCGGCCGCGTGGCGGGCACCGGCAGCTTCGTGGACAGGAAACCGTCGGCCGCGATCGGCCACAGCACCTGCAACAGGCTTCCCGCCCGCGGCGAAAACGCGCGCTCCTGATCTGCCGCCCGCTGTTCCGTGCGGTTCGCGTACCGGTAGGCCGACAGGTACAGCTGCGAGCGCGCCCGCGTGCAGGCCACGTACAGCAGGCGCTGCGCCTCCAGCATCTGCGCATCGCGCTCGCATTGGCGCAGGAATTTCAGCAACGCATCGGCCTCCTCGCCCGCCTCGGCCCGGGCGGCGAGCGCGAAACCCGGCCGATCGGCGCGCGCGAAGACCAAGGTCTGGATGAGGTCGCTCGATCCCTGGGAGCCGACGGACTGCAGGGCCGGCACGAACACCACGTCGAACTCCAGGCCCTTGGCCTTGTGGATGGTCATGATCTCCACGTTCTGCTCGCCCTCGGCCACGGGGCTCAGGTTCTCGAACGCATCTTCCAATTGCGTCGGGTCCGGCAGTCCTCCCTCATCCAGCCAGGCCAGCCGATCCAGGGCCGTGCGGGCGCAGGCCCGCTCGCGCGCATTGAGGCCCACGCCGGCTCCGCCCAGGGCCATCCAGCTGCGCTCCACCCAGCGCGCGAAACCGCATTGATCGCGCACCTCGAAGGCCTGGCGTAGAACTTGCGCGCATCGCCGTGCACGGGCGGCGCCCTCGCCGCTCAACGCGGCCAGCGTCGCCGGATCGTTGAGCGCCTGCCACAGCGTCGCCCCACCCGCCGACAACCTCGCCAGATCCTTGAGCGTCAGGCCTACGAACGGCGCGCGCAGCAGGGCGAGCCAGGCGATGCGGTCTTCGAAATGCAACAGCGCGCGGCTCAGCATGATGAGGTCGCGCACCACCGGCACGTCCTGCAGCCGGCCGATGTCCAGTGCGCGGCAGGCGATGCCCCGCTCGCGCAGCGCTTCGCTGATGGGCCAGGCATGGCGCTTGTTGCGCACCAGGATGGCGATGCGCCGCCCGGCGCGTTGCCCGGCGCGTTGCCCGGCGCGTTGCCCGGCGCGCGCCGCTCCGAGGGACGCGCCGTCCTGCGTCAGCGCCGCCTGCACCGCCTGCGCGATGAACTCGGCCTCCTGCGCCGCCGAATCGAACAGCCGCAGCTGCACGCCGGCCTCGGCGCTCTCCGCCGGCACGCGGGCCACAGCCGGGACGAAGGCGATGGCGCCGCGATGACGGTCATCGCGCCGCGGAAAAATGCGCGAGAACGTGGCATTCACCCAGTCCACCAGCGGCGGCTGGGCGCGGAAGTTGCTCGACAGGCGCACCGCGCTCAGCGGCAGCGATCCCATGCCTTCTTCCGCGAGTTCCAGAAACACGCGCACCTCGGCCTCGCGAAAACCGTAGATGGATTGCATCGGATCGCCCACGCAGAAAAACGAGCGTCCGTCGCGCGGCTGCCAGCCGGCGGTGAGGAGCTTGAACAGATCGAGCTGCGCATTGGAAGTGTCCTGGCACTCGTCGACCAGGATGTGCTCGATGCGATGGTCCAGCAGCAGGGCGAGATCGGTGGGTTCGGCGGCCGTGCCCAGCGATTGCATCGCGGCCTGGAAAACCGCCTGGAAATCGCCGGTGGAGCGGGCACGGAACATCGTATCCAGCTCGGCCGCCGCCAGGATCAGCGTGCGGGCGAGCGCGCGCACGCGCTCCCACTGCGCATCGTCGTAACCGGGGTCCGGGAGCGAACGGATGCCGGCCAGCGTCGCGGCCATCGAGTCGTCGCGCGCCAGCTCCGCGGCCAGGGACTGCGCGCGCGCCTTGTCGGGGGTGTTGGGCGCAAAGCCGATGCGCACGTCGAAACTGCGGCGCAGGCCGTTCGAGCTGGTGAGAAAAATCCCCGCCAGCTCGCGCCAGAACGCCACTTGCGAGGCCTCGGGCCGCAGCGCCTCGGGCGGACGGCGCCAGTTCGCGAGCATGGGTTTGGAAGCATCCAGCCGCCGCGCGGCCGCGCTCAGCAAGACATGCAGGGCCTGCAGGCGCTCGGCGCCCAGGGCTTCGGCGGCGCTTTCCAGGTGGCGCTCGATCAGCAGCGTCAAATCCTCATCGAGTAGACGGCGCACCTCGCGCTCATCCTCGGCGCCAAGATCGCTCGCCGCGCGCAGCCGCCCGGCCAGTCCCGCCAGCCAGCTGTTGCGCGAGGCCAGCATGCCAGCGATGCGCTCGCGCGCGGCGCGCCAGAATTCGTCGTTGAGCTGCAGCGTGCGATCCACCGCGTCTTCGAATGCCGGCGCCTCGCCCGCCAGCGCGCGCTCGGCCGCTTCGCGATACAGGCGCGAGGCATCCTCGGTGATGCCGATGCGCCCGCCGGCGCCGCCGGTCACCGGCAGTTGCGCAGCCAGCCAGGCGCAGAACCCGTCGATGGTCTCGATGCGCAGCCGCGCCGGATGGCGCACCAGGTCCACGCCCCGCTCCAGCATGTGGCGATGCGCGCGCTGCGCCAGTTCCCAGGTGCGCGCGGGAAGCTGCCCTTGCGCGCCGGATGCAGCCTGGCGCAACGCCTCCAGCACGCGCGAGCGCATCTCGGCGGCGGCCTTGCGGGTGAAGGTCAGCGCGAGAATCCGCTCCGGCGCCTCCACTCCCGCCAGCAAGGCGAGCAACCGCTGGGTCAGGAGCGTGGTCTTGCCCGAGCCCGCCGGCGCTTGCACCAGCACTGAGTGGCGCGGATCGATGGCACTTTCGCGCGCCGCCTCGTCGCTCATGGGTATGGGCTCAGGCATTCACTCGCTCCCGCCAGGCGCATCCTCCGCCGCCGGCGCCAGGGTGTTGGGATCGATCCGGCACAATCCTGCCAGCGCGCAGAACTCGCAGGCTCGCTCCAGCGGCGCGATGCGCGCTACTCCGTCGCGCAGTTCTTCCGCGATGCGTATGAGCCGTTCGCGCCACGACGCGAGCTGCGCGTCGAAGTCATCCGCTTCCAGTTGTGCCGCCGTCACCAAGGGCAGGACGGCGGGCTCGGCCGCCACACCCCGGAAACGACAGTCCGAGCCGCGGATCTGTGCATAGGCCACCGCGGCCAGCGGCCCCTGCGCGCACAGTGCATACACAGGCAGCTGCGGATTGGCGGGGCGCTCACCCGTCCAGTCTTTGCCCACCTGCCCGGTCTTGTAGTCCAGCAGCACCAACCTGCCGTCAGCCAGCCGGTCGATGCGGTCGATGCAAACGTCCACGTTCAAGCCCGCCAGGCTCACCCGGCGGCCACACTCCATGCTCTCCACCGTAAAGGCCGGGCGCCGCCGCTCCAGCTCGAACCAGCGCGGCAGCAGCCGCAGCAGGCGTCGCTCCTCACGCCTGCGCCACTCGGCACCCGGATCGCGCCGTTGCGCGGCGCTCGACACCGCGTGCGCGGCGGCCGATTCGATGCACGCGAGCAGATCCTGTTCCAGGATTTGCGCCAAACCCTGCGAGTCCTTCAGCTCCCGCCATAACCGTTCCAGGGCCGCGTGCACAATGGTGCCGCGCTCGCTCGCCGAGAAGCCCGGCTCGGGCAGCTCCAGCGGCTCGGCCGCGAGACGCGAGGCCACGAAGCCGCGAAACGGACAGAGCGACTGGTTGCGCAGGATCCCGACGCCGCGGATCGCGAGCGTGGAGTCCCAGGCAGGGCCCGCCGCATCGGCAAGCTCCTGGAGCGGCGGCGCATCGCGGCCCTGCCTCTCCCAGTGCGGCTCGGCGCCGGTGTCGCCGGCGGGCTCGAGCAACGCTCCTTCCGGCAAGGCGCCCGCCATGTCCGCCTCGCCCTCGCTCACACCGCTGAACATCAGGGTCGAGGCGCGCGCGCGCAAGCGCGCCGCGAGGTCGGCGGCCTGCCGCCATTGCCCGGCCGCGCTCGCGGCCGCGATGCCGTGGCGCCGCTGCAATTGCACCGGCAGCAACGGTACGGGCTGGGATGCCGGCGGCCACTGCGGCGCGGCCGCGCCGGCCACCCAGATGGCATCGAACCCCAGCCAGGGATCGATGAGCTGCGAGGTGATCCAGAGGGGTGTCACGCCGGTCGCGGGTTGGAAGGCCGTATCGCGCGCCGCGGCGGCAACGATGCGCAGGGCATCGGCGAGATCGCGCGCGCCGAAGGTACCGCTGGCCCGCGCCAGCTCGTGCAACAGTTCCCGCAGCCGCTGCACGGCCTGATAGGCCGCGCTCGACCAGTGCGCGCGGTTCATCCAGGGACCCGCTTCCCAGGCCGTGATCAGCACCCTCGCCCAGTGGCTCATGGGAGCCCGGCCGACTTGGCGCGACAACGCCTCGTGCAACGCGCGCAAGCGGCCGACGGCGCAGGGCTCGGCGCTGCCGAGCTTGCCGGCCAGGTCCCCGCATTGCTGCAACCAGCCGGACAGGGGCGCCTCGTGCGCGCAGCGGCGGCGCAGCTCACGGTCGATACGTGCGGCCGCATCGGCATCGGCGATGCCGCCCTGCAGCGCGGGGTCGCGCAGCAGGGCGGAGAAACGCGCCAACGAACAGGCGCCAAACCGCGCCTGCGTGGCTTCCAGTGCCAGGCGCACCGGCGTGAAGCCCACCAAGGGCACGCCGCCGGCGATGGCGTACACCGGTGTTTCGCGGTACTCGCGCAGGCTGAACCGCCCCGGCGCCAGCGCGGCATCGAACACGTCGGCCACGCGCGCGCGCCGCGCGGCGAGATCGGGCACGATGACCAAGGCGCGAAAATCGGACCGCGCAGCCCGCTGGGCGCGCAGCCATTCGGCGCAGTCCACCAGTTCCGATTCGGCTTGCGGGTATAGCCGGCCGCGAATTTCCGCGGCCACGTTACGCCTTTCCGGTGCCAGCGGCGCCTGGGCGTGGCTTTCCAACCAGCGCAGCGTCGCCGGCCGCCACGCCGGGCTTTCCAGCGGTACGGGCCGCGGCTCCACCGGCAGCAGGCGTGAGGACAGGCAGTAGCCGGGCAGTGCATGCAGCTCGCGACAGCGCGCTTCGAACTCGGCGCTCCAGCGCAGCAGCGCCGCAGTTTCTGCGCCAGGGAAGTCGCGCAGCGTGGCCGGCGCGATCCCGTAATCCTGCAGCGCGCGGTAGGCGGTCTGCGCGGCGCGCGCCGCGGCGCCTGCGTCGCCGATCTCGCGCACCGCCTTGCTGGCCGCCACCAGCTCACGCCAGATCAGCCGCTCCTCCACTTCCTCGAGCACGCGCGGCGCATTGCCTTGGCCCAGAAACTGCTGCTCGTAGGCTTCGCGCACCCAGCTTGAGAAATCGCGGATGGCGGGTGTGGCCCACACCTCGCGCCCCGAGTCGAGGTGATGGCGGGAAACGCGGTCGATGAGGAGCGAGGCGATCTGGACCGAGGGCACCAGCACCGTGTGCCCCGGTTGCAGGACTGCGAGCAGCGCAGGCAAGCCGGTATCACCGGCGCCGGCCATGTCCGCGGCGACTCCCCCGCTACTCGTCGTGCCGGAATTCAGCGTCCGACCGCCTTGGTGGCATCCACCACCTGCAGGCCCGGCTCGGAGGCCGCGATGCTCTCCAGCGTTTCCTCGATGCGCTGGAACACCGTCTTGAGCACTTCCGGCTCGGGCAAATTGGTGATGCGAAAGGCATTGCGGTACGGCACGTTGAAGCTCACGCCCGGCGCCACCAGCACATGCCGGTTCTCCAGCAGCTCCAGCGCGAAAGCGCGATCGTCGAAAGCGGGTAGCACGTCCTCGCGCACCTCGATGAACGAGTACAACGCGCCCATGGGTTTGACCAGGCGCAGGAAACGGCTGGCCGCCACGCCCTCGAGAATGGCGCGGCGGGATTCATACAGCCGACCGCCGGGACGCGTAAGCTCCCGGATGCTTTGGTAGCCGCCCAGCGCGGTCTGCACCGCCCACTGGCCCGGCACATTGCTGCACAGACGGAGCGAACTCAACAACTCCAACGCCGCCAGGTACTCGCCGGCATGCTCGATGTCACCGGAGAACGCGGCCCAGCCCACGCGGTAGCCGCAGGCGCGATACACCTTGGACAGGCCGCTCAGCGTGCAGCAC
>JAFEGC010000580.1 GCA_018240265.1 Pseudomonadota bacterium
AGTTCTCGTGAAACTCTTCATGAACTTAATTCCTTTCCCGTCGATCTGTGGTGGCGCTTGTTCTTGTTGCCGGTGCTACATGGAGTGCGGGTGGTCGTTGTCCATCTTCATCGGGGGCATGGGCGGATTTGGTGTTCTGGACTTGATGCGCGCCATGATGTCGTCGTAGTCCTTGTCCGGAAGTACGCGGACCATGGTCATCATTCCCATCATTCCGGCGCTCCAGTTGGCAGGCAGCCCGTAGGTTTCGGGCTTCGCGACGGCGTCATCCATTCCCATTTCCATGAAAGCGTCTTGAGGGAAGCCGGGCACCTTTTCGGCATCGGGAGCTATAGGTGAGTGAGGAGCGTGGCGGAAAGGAACGCTGGCAGCGAGGGTCGCCATCTGGCGCATGGCGTTTTCTTCGGTTTGATCGGCAGTGACAATGGCGCGGTCGCGCAGCAGATCGCCCATGCTGTTCATCATGTGATGAGGCAAGTGGCAGTGGACCATCCACGCGCCGGGATACTTGGCCTCGAACTCGACGACCTTCGCCTGCGCGACGCCGACGAGAACCGTGTTGGTCGGATACCAGGTGCTTTCGGGGGCGCGCCCGCCTTCCGTGCCGGTGATGACGAACTGATGGCCGTGCAAATGGATCGGGTGATGATCCATGCCGAGGTTCACGATACGCATGCGCACACGATTTCCCTGTCGCACGATCATGGGCGTAATCGCCGGAGCGGCGAGGCCGTTGAACGTCAGCCAGTTGAACTCCATGTTGGCGGTATTCGGAACGTCGCGGTTCGGGAGGATGGCCCATTCCTGCAAGACGATGCCGAAGTCGTGGTCCACCTGCGGCTTGTGTGGTTTTGCAGGGTGGCTGACGAACATGCCGATCATGCCCATCATTTCCTGCATCGCGCCGTGCGAGTGATAGAAGAACGTCCCTTCTTGATGCACGGTGAATTCGTAGGTGAAGGTCTGGCCGGGAGGAACGGGTTTCTGGCTGATGTAAGGAACGCCGTCCATTTCGATGGGTACTTCGAGGCCATGCCAATGAACCGTTGTGGATTCCGGCAGTCCGTTCTCAAAAATCACGCGGACGCGGTCGCCTTGCTGCACCTGGATCGTGGGTCCCGGGCAGCTTCCGTTGTAGCCCCACACGGTCATGGTCTTGAACGGCACAAGCTTCCGCGTCACCGGTTCTGCGCGCAGCTT
>JAFEGC010000581.1 GCA_018240265.1 Pseudomonadota bacterium
GGCCGGCAGGTCACCGACGAAGCACAGGCGATGGAGTTGGCGGGACACAGTCCGCGTCTGGTGGTCGGATCTTCCGACAACATCAAGGTGACACGGGAGGAGGACCTGCGCAGCGCCGCGCGTTGTCTTGCGCCCGCGGGAGGCGATTCGATGCGGATTGGACAGGGAATCGACGTGCATGCCTTCACCGACGGCGATCACGTGATGCTGGGCGGCGTGCGCATCGAGCACTCGCGCGGCATCGAGGCGCATTCGGATGGCGATGTGATCATCCATGCGCTGTGCGATGCCTTGCTGGGTGCATTGGGGCAGGGGGATATCGGCAGACATTTTCCCGACAGCGATGCGCGCTGGCGCGGCGCCGACAGTCGGGTGTTCCTGCGCCACGTGGCCGGGCTCATGCGCGAGGCGCAGCTGGGCCTGGTGAATGCCGACATTTCCGTGCTGGCGCAGGTGCCGCGCATCGCGGCGCACGTGCCGGCGATGATCGAGCGGCTCGCGGCGGATCTGGCGGTCGAGCCCGCGCGCATCAATATCAAGGCCACGACCACCGAAAAGCTGGGGTTCATCGGCCGCGAGGAGGGGCTCGCGGCCACGGCGGTGGTGCTGCTGGACGCGGCGGCCGGCTGAGCGCCTCGGCCGTGGCGCCTCGACCATGAGCGATGCCGAGAATTGCGCCGCAGCCGAGATTCGCGCACGGCAAGTGGCGCTGCATCCGCCGCGCGCGTACGGCGAACCGCTGGCACAGGCACGAGCACGGCTGAGCCCCGAGGACTTCCAGGTCGATGAACTGCTGTCCTTCGAGCCTTCCGATGCCGGGCCGCATTGGCTGTTGCGCGTGGAGAAGCGCGAGGTCAACACCCGTTGGGTGGCGGCGGAACTTGCGCGCCTCGGCGGCGTGCCGCCGGCCGAAGTGGGCTACGCGGGCTTGAAAGACCGGCATGCGCTGACGCGCCAGTGGTTCAGCGTGCCCGCGGCGCGCCGGGAGGCGGAGTTCTGGCGGCAGGTGAGCGCGCCGCAGTACCAGGTGCTGGAGGTGCGCGCCAACCAGCGCAAGCTCCGTCGCGGCGCCTTGCGCGGCAACCGTTTTCGCATCCGATTGCAGGCGCCGGCCTGGCCGCAGCAGGCGCTGCGGCAGCGGCTGGATGCACTGCGCGCGCAGGGCGCACCGAATTATTTCGGCGTGCAACGCTTT
>JAFEGC010000582.1 GCA_018240265.1 Pseudomonadota bacterium
ACGTTTCCGCGGAAACGTCTGTCGGCCCCACGACCACTGGCCGAACGATCTCCTGCACCCGCTCGCGCAGTTCCACCAACTGCGCCGCGCCGGTCTTGGGGTGCGTCTCCAGCTTGCGCCGCTCCGCCCACGCGTAGGCCCTGTCGTGATGGTCGACGTAGCACAGCAACAGGCTTCCCGCCGTACGGTGCACGATGATGCGGATGTCCCCGTTCACCCGGGCGGACCAGAAATTGCGGTCACGACCGTGCCCCAGCTTGTGCATCTGGATGCCGGGATTGGCGGGATCGGTCTGCAGGTCGAAGGTGGTGATCTTGACCGCCTTCTGCTCCTCGGCGGTGAGGCGGGCGAGGCTTGCGGTGAACGTATCGGCAATACGAAAGTCCATCGTCACCCCCGCCGGGGCTTGAACACGAAATGGCCCGACATACGCTGCGCGCAATTCATCCGCTCATTGCGCGATTCCTCTCCTTCGGGCCAGCCGACGATGTTGGCGTGCTGCGGGTAGGGAATGCCATCCGCATCGATGTCCAGCCCAGCCTCATACACCGCTCGCGCGGGCCCGACGCAGTGCCCGATGGCCGGCGCGGCTTGGAATACGTCGTAGTGGAGCCTGCACAGCTCCCACAATTCTTCTTCCCTGAGGTACTGGGAACGACATACCGATGTCTCATTCCGACCGGTCTGCCGATTCGGTCTTGGCATCAGCTGGCGTGGCTTGATCGTTCCGTTGGCCACGAAGTACTCGTCGCGTCGGCGGATGAAGCTGCTCAGCAATTCGTCAAGCGGCACGCGTGCCCACCGTAGAGGGAAACAATCGAAGTACATGTACGACTACCACATCCAGCGAGCGGTCCAGCGCGCGTGGAGAGGAGAGATCCAAAGGGCGCCAGCCGTGATCTGCACCTTGCGACCCAAACAAGCCCGCAAAGCTGATCCGGCCATTGCCGTTCACGCTGATCCAGTACGTAAGGCGCCTGGCGATGTCCCATTCGATTCCGATGTCGCCATCCGCTTCGGCGAATACGTCGGGCGCATCAATGCCAACCGGCAGCAGCCGCTCCAAGGCGGCGATCACTTGCTCCGCTATCGCGATCGTACCCGCGGTGACGGCGAAGGACCCCTCGCCATCCCAGCCGTCGACCCGTGACCGCGTTCGAATGCGCTGCAGGGCGACACCGACGACCGGCTGCC
>JAFEGC010000583.1 GCA_018240265.1 Pseudomonadota bacterium
CGGAGAGAGTTTCCGGCCGCGCGCAGCGGCCCAGCGTCTCGCGGCACAGCGCCAGCGGATCATGGTCTTGCTCGAAGCGTTCGCCCACGCGCGTGGCCCACAGCACGCGATGCAACAGCGCATCGGAGCCATCCCAGCTGCGCGCCGTATCCGGCCAACCCGCTGGCGAGCCGGGAGTAAAGGACCGCTGGCCCAGGAATTCGAAGCTCCGCAGTATCTCCTGGGGTTCCTGCGGTGTGATTTGCAGCGCGCGCAGGGTCGAGAACACCAGGTCCTGTGGTGTCTTGTACTTGGTCGCCGGCCATTGCCAGGCCAGTTCCTCGTTCACCAGCGCCTCGTACACGGCCGGCAGGTAACCTTCGCTGCGCCGATAGGCAATGGTCAGCCGTTCGACGGCCGCTGCCGGCGGGTCGTCGGCGATGAAGTGCCGGGCGAGCTTGGTGGCCAGGAAGTGCGCGGTCGAAGGGTGCTGCGCCAGCATGCGCAACACGGCTTCACCCTGACTCATGCCGTCTTCGGAAAAGCGGCGCCCCAGCACCACTTGCGGGCCGGGCTCGTGCACATGCTCGCGGAACATGAAATGCCCGGCCGCGTCGCCCTCGCCGCGGCTCGCATCGCCAGCCGCAGCGGCTTGCGCATCGCGTGGTGTACTGTGCATTGCGCCTTTCGATGCATCCTGCAACCTGCCGATGGACCAGCCTGTCAGCACGCGGGCGAAGCCGCCGACATCCGCCTGGGTATAGCCGCCGTCCACGCCCAGGGTGTGTAGTTCCAGGATTTCACGCGCCAGATTTTCGTTGATGCCGCGCCGGCGCGAGGCAGTGCGCAGTTGCAGAAAGCGCGCGGCCGGGGAATTCGGGCCCACCGATTCGTGGTTGTCCAGAAAAGCGATCATGGCCGGATGTCGTTCCACCGCCAGCAGCAAGTCGGCGAAATAGCCGCAGGCATGCGGGCGGATGGCTTCGTTCTCCAGCGTGCCGGCGATGCCGGTGACCAGGCCCTTGTCGGCCGATACCGCGAAGTGATTCGACCAGAAGTGCACCAGCCGCTCGGCAAAGGGCCGGCGCGTCAGCGTCGCACTCTGCGCCCGTGCCAGCACCTGCGCGCGATAGTGTTCCAGGTAGATGTTCTTGGGCTCGACGGTGGGCGGCGCCGCACCGGCATCGTTATTCAGCTGTTGGCGCCGCGCG
>JAFEGC010000584.1 GCA_018240265.1 Pseudomonadota bacterium
GTCATCAAGTGGAAGAACATTCAATCAAATGTAAGCCTGCCAAACTGCTCTTACAACTTTGTCGACAACCTGGCGGACGCAACGTCTCGAGGTTTCGATGTTGCTTTCCAATGGAAAGTGACTGAGAACCTGGAGCTGGATGGCGCTTACGGTTACAACAATCCGAAGTATGATCGCGATGCGTTATCGCCGGGCGGTAAGAAGATTTTCGCCAAGGACGCTGCGGTTGCCGATGCAGGTGCTCCGAGCACGATTTCGCTGTCGGGCGAGTACTCATTGCCGATTGGCGGCTATCGGGGGTATGTACGTGCCGATTTCACTCACACCTCGCAATGGCGTCGAGTAGACGATCAGGTTCCGACCTCACCGCTATATGACCCAAGGTTGAAGCCGATACCCGCCTACGGCGTTCTCAACGCTCGTCTTGGCGCGCGCTTCGACAAGCTGGATGTCTCTTTTTTTATCCAGAATCTCACCAATGCGCGTCCCGCTTTGTATCTATTCGCAGGGTCTTACTACGATCCGCAGGACTGGCAAGCTCGTACCTTGCGGCCCAGAACCTACGGGCTAACGGTGGCGTGGCGTAACTGAGCCATCGTGAATCAAACAACGCGTTGAGAAAAAGCCGGCTTCATCGCAGTGTGCAAGAAAACTTGATTGAGGTGCCCCGGACCAAGTTGATGGCCGTGGCGCAGCTTGCTTCAGCTGCGTCACGGTCCAGATCTATGCAGCACCCCGGAGATGACCAGTGAAGCCGCGAGTCGTTCTATCCCTTGAGCAAGCGCTGTCCCTGCCCTACGGCACCTGGCGATTGGCGCAGCTCGGCTGGCGCGTCATTCGCATCGAAGCCACGCCGACCGGAACGGGCGACCCAGGGGACCCCAACCGATATATCGGGCGGATGGTTGCAGACAACGATCGCCGTTCATACTTTCACGCGCAGAACGTCGGCAAAGAGAGCCTCGTTCTCAACCTGAAGGATCCGGCCGGTCGCGCGGTCCTCCACGAGCTGATTCGATCGCTGAACGTGGATGTCTTCTGTGTCAACACGTTGCCGCGACGATACGAGGAACTGGGAATCGACTACGAGACGCTGTCGCAGGTCTCGCCCTCGATCATCTGGGTGGGCGTCTCCGCAATGGGACCCGGCTACCCCTCGACACCCGGCTACGATCCGGTCAT
>JAFEGC010000585.1 GCA_018240265.1 Pseudomonadota bacterium
CCTGATCACCGGCGCCACCGGTACCGGCAAGACCGTGACCCTGCAGAGCTTGGCGGAGAATTTCTCACGGCTGGGCGTGCCGGTGTTCATGGCCGACATCAAGGGCGATCTCACCGGCATCACGCAGAAAGGCGCCATCGGTGACAAGCTGGCGGCCGTGCTCAAGGAGCGCGGACTCACCGCGCCCGCGCCCCTCGCCTGTCCGGCCACGCTGTGGGACGTGTTCGGTGAGCAGGGTCACCCGGTGCGGGCCACCATCAGCGACATGGGCCCGCTGCTGCTGTCGCGCATGCTCGATCTGAACGAGACCCAGGCCGGGGTGCTGCAGCTGGTGTTCAAGATCGCCGACGACTCCGGGCTCCTGCTGCTCGACCTCAAGGACCTGCGCGCCATGCTGCAATTCGTGGGCGACTCGGCCGGCCAGTTCACCACCGAATACGGCAACGTCTCACCTGCCAGCATCGGCGCCATCCAGCGCGGACTGCTGCAGATCGAGGCGCAGGGCGGCGACAAGTTCTTCGGCGAGCCCATGCTGAACATCATGGATTTTCTACAGTGCTCGGGCGGACAGGGCGTGGTCAACATCCTCGCCGCCGACCGGCTCATGACCAGCCCACGCCTGTACGCCACCTTCCTGCTATGGATGCTGAGCGAGCTGTACGAGCGCCTGCCCGAGGTGGGCGATCTGGACAAGCCCAAGCTGGTGTTCTTCTTCGACGAGGCGCATCTTCTGTTCACCGATGCGCCCAAGGTGCTGCTGGAGCGCATCGAGCTGGTGGTGCGCCTGGTGCGCAGCAAGGGCGTGGGCGTGTTCTTCGCCACGCAGAATCCGCTGGACGTGCCGGACACCGTGCTGGCGCAGCTCGGCAACCGCGTGCAGCACGCGCTGCGTGCCTTCACGCCGCGCGATCAGGCTGCGGTCAAGTCCGCGGCCACCACCATGCGCGTGAATCCGCAAATCGACCTGGGACGTGCCATCACCGAGCTCGCGGTGGGCGAGGCACTGGTCAGCCTGCTCGATGCCGGCGGGCGGCCCAGCGTCACCCAACGGGTGTTCGTGATTCCGCCGGGCAGCCAGATCGGACCCATCACGCCCGAGCAACGCCAGACGCTCATGGCGAACTCGCTGGTCGCGGGGGTCTATGAAAAAACGGTGGATCGCGAATCCGCCTACGAG
>JAFEGC010000586.1 GCA_018240265.1 Pseudomonadota bacterium
CTCAAGTTCAACCGCGTGCTGCATGAGCGCGTGGTGCTGTTGTCGGTGGTGACCCGCGAACAGCCGCGCGTGCTGCCGGGCAAGCGCCTGCATCTGTCGCAGCTGGGTGAGGGCATTGTGCGGTTGGTGGCCGACGTGGGCTTTTTGCAAAAGCCCAACATCGTGCAGATTTTGCGCGAGGCGGCCTCGCTGGGCATCGCCTACGATCCGGAGGACACCACGTTCTTCATTAGTCGGGAAGAATTGATTGCAGGGCAACGTTCCGACCTGTCGCCACTGCGCCGGCGCGCCTTCATTCAAATGTCGCGCAATGCACAGGTGGCCACCGAATACTTCGGCGTGCCCTCAGGAAGAGTGGTGGAAATCGGTACGCGCGTCGAGGTCTGATCGGCTCGCGGCGACCGGTCAGGACCGAGCGCCGGGTGCGGTAGTGACATCAACCGCGCAGGGTGCGCACGCCGTCATCGCCACCCACCAGCAGCACATCCGCGCCGCGCCGGGCAAACAGCCCCACCGTCACCATGCCGGCGATGCCGTCGATGGCGCTCTCCAGTGTGACAGGGTCGTCGATTTGCAGATGATGGACGTCCAAGATCTGGTTGCCGTTGTCCGTGGTTACGCCCTCGCGCCACACCGGCTGGCCACCGAGCGCCACCAGCCGGCGCGCCACGTAGGAGCGCGCCATGGGGATGACCTCCACCGGCAGGGGAAAGCGACCGAGCCGGGAGACGATCTTGCTGTCATCGACCAGGCAGAGGAACTTGCGTGAAGCGGCGGCCACGATCTTCTCGCGCGTCAGTGCCGCCCCTCCGCCCTTGATCAGGAGCCCCGCGGGCGTGGCCTCGTCGGCGCCGTCGATGTAGAGGTCGAGTTCGCCCGCGGTGTTCAGGTCGAGCTCCTCGATGCCGGCTTCGCGCAGCAGGCGCGAAGTGCTGGAAGAGCTGGAAACAGCGGCTTTCAAGCGTATTTTGCGCGCGGCGAGGGCGGCGATGAAATGGTTGATCGTGGAGCCGGTGCCCACGCCCAGCACCATGGACTCCTCGACGAAGCCAAGGGCGGTGACGGCGACGGCGCGCTTCTTGTCGTCCTGGGTGGGCATGTTTCTGATCTGTAAAAACAACTGTGCCCGCTTTCGCGGGCACAGTTGCTTACTCGAGGAAGGCTTACTT
>JAFEGC010000587.1 GCA_018240265.1 Pseudomonadota bacterium
TCGGCAGCGCCGGCGCCGCGCGCGCCGCGGGCCTGGCCAACAACCGCAACCCCATCGCCATCATCATTCCCTGCCACCGCGTGATCGGCGCCGACGGCTCGCTGGTGGGCTTCGGCGGCGGACTGGACATGAAGCAGTGGCTGCTGCGGCACGAGGGAGCCGAGGCGCAGGGTTCGTTGCCGTTGTAGCGCGATGGATGCCGAATGCAAAACGGGCCGCGGTCGGGCCTAGATTCCGGTAATCAGAAAATCAATGGCTGCGATGATGGCCGGGCGCTCCTCGGCCAGTGAACCTGTGATTTCACCCAAGTCCGGGCGGGAAACGCCGGCCAATTGAGGCGTCATCAATCGATACCGCGTTCCCCGGAAAAGTACTTCAGGAGTCAGGTGTCGCATCGACCGTTTGAGCGGTTTGCCGAGTTCCATCATGGGAATGACGACACGAGTGTCCATTTGTTCCAGCAGATCGGACTGTATGTCCAGCAGCAGCGGAAAATGCCGGCGGGTCCGCGCATTCCGGTTTCGGTAGACGTCGAACTGGGCCATGCGAAGCCTGCGAGTCAGAACTTCCTGGTCGAATCGGAAAAGACACCGTGATCGCGCACGAAAAGGTTGTACTCGTCGATAGCCTCCTTGCTTTTTTCGCGCCAACGCCGGCGCGCGAGCGTCCGTAGTTCTTCTGATACCGCGCGTTCCAAAGTGGCGGAAAGATTGATCCCCGCCTTGCGGGCCATGACCAGCAGATCGGTTTTGACGCTGACATTGGTCGCGCGTTTGGCGGCATGGCGCACGGGCGGCTTTCCGGAAGTAGACTTGCGCATGACCCGCCGATCTTAGCGTGACCCAGATGCGCATTCAACATGCGCATGGGAGTGTATTCTCAGATCATCGGCAACGCTACGCTGAACACCACTCCGCTTCCGTCCGCGCGGTTGGCGACGCTGACGCGGCCGTCGTGGAACTCCGCGATCAGGCGCACGATGTACAGGCCCAGGCCGAAATGCGGCCGCTCGCCGGCGGCGTCGCGCAGCTCGAACAGCGATTCGAACAGCCTTGGCAGCAGGCTTTCGGGAATGACCGGCCCGTCGTTGCCCACTTCGAGCACGTAGCTCGCGGCATCGCGGCGCAGCGCGATGCGGATCCGGCCGCCGGCGGGGGTGAAGTCC
>JAFEGC010000588.1 GCA_018240265.1 Pseudomonadota bacterium
GGCATCGGCGATGTAGTAATCGCCGCGAATCCACTCCACCAGCGCCTGGCCGATGTAGGGCAGGCTGCTGAACAGCGACACGATGACCTGCGCACCCCAGTAGCTCATGTTGCCCCAGGGCAGCACGTAGCCCATGAAGGCCTCCGCCATCAGCAACAGGAAGATCACACAGCCGATGATCCACAGGAGTTCCCGCGGCTTGCGGTGCGACCCGTACAGCAGCGCGCGGAACATGTGCAGGTAGACCACGATGAAGAAGGCCGAGGCGCCGGTGGAGTGCAGATAGCGGATCAGCCAGCCCCAGCTGACGTCGCGCATGATGTACTCGACCGAGGCGAAAGCCTCGGTCGCCGCCGGCTTGTAGTGCATGGTGAGGAAAATGCCGGTCACCAGCTGATTGACCAGCACCAGCATTGCCAGCGAGCCGAAGTAGTACCAGAAGTTGAAGTTCTTCGGCGCGTAGTACTCGGCGGCATGCGCCTTCCACAGCGCGGTGACCGGCAGGCGCGCATCGATCCACTGCATGAAGCCGCCGCCCGTGTTGCCGCCGCTGGTTTCCGGGGATGAAGCCATCGATCAACCTCTCGCTAAATTATGCGTTCTTTGCCACGGAATCGACGCCGATGACGATGTGGGCATCGCCGGCGAAGGAGTAAGGCGGTATTTCCAGGTTCTTGGGTGCCGGCACCCCTTTGAACACCCGTCCCGACAGGTCGAACTTGGAACCGTGGCAGGGGCAGTAGAAACCGCCCGGCCAACCGGCGCCCAAATCCACGCCGGTGAGTTGCCCGGCATTGTTGGGCTCGAAGGCGCCCAGCGGCGAGCAGCCGAGGTGAGTGCAGACCGCCAGGCCGATCCAGTAATCCGGCTTGATGGCGCGCAATGCGCCGGTCGACTTGATGTAATCCGGCTGCGCGGAGTCGTCCGAGTTTGGGTCAAGCAGCAAGGCATTGTGCTTGCCGATCTGATCGATGATCTCCTGCGTGCGCCTGACCACGAAAACGGCCTTGCCACGCCACACCACTTTCATCATCTGGCCCGGTTCGAGCTTCGAGGCGTCGACCTCCACCGGCGCGCCGAGCGCTCTGGCGCGTGCGCTGGGTTCCCAGGATGCCAGGAAGGGAACCGCCGCGAATACAACGCCCACGGCGCCCACGCCGGCGG
>JAFEGC010000589.1 GCA_018240265.1 Pseudomonadota bacterium
CGCAATGAGTTGCGCCTGGCTGCCGGCGCCGTACACCAGCACGCGGCGCTTGAACAAATTCTGATCCACCAGACGCGAGAAGATGAGACGGATCGCGCCGGAGAATACGATGCCCACGAACACCGCCAGGGCCAGCACTCCGCGGCCGATCCAGCGGTCCGGCACCACGTAATACAGCAGCGCGAGCATGGCGAAGGCGAACGCGCCGCTGGCGATGATGCGCAGCACCTGCCCTTCCGCGCTGGACCGCTGCCGCGAGCTGTACATGCCCATGGACAGCAGCGCCATCATCATGGTCAGCGAAATGCAGATGCCCTGGGCCCAGAGCGGCCCGTGGGCCATCGCGAATTGATCGACGCTGCCGTGGAAACGCAGAAAGGCCGCGGCATACAACGCGCCGAACAGGGCGACGGCTTCCAGCGCGGCCATCGCCAGAATCTGCGAACGCAAGTGGTGACCTAAAACGCGCACGACGACCAGTTCCGTTTATGGGCGGCGTTCAAGCGAAACCAATCTTACACTCACGCGAACGACATCCATGTGACAGCCCAAGGGCGATATACCTGGTGCCGGCATGGGTCCCTGCCTCGCTGGCGGCAACTGGCTCGACCTGCCGTGCGTTATTCCAGACTGCAGCCATCGGTGTAGAAAGATACTTGCGCGCCTCCGGTCGGCGTATAGCTGCCATCCAGCCAGTCCGCATTGGGATGCGTATCCGGATTGCCGCTCTGCGCCGTTCCGGCCGGCGTCAGCGTCGCGGTGGCGTTGTCGCTCCCGACCTTGCCGGTGAACGTATTAGATACGGTGTCGAGCGTGCCTGCGATGGTATCCAGCTTGCCGTCGGAGAAGTGATAGACGAAACCCGACACGGCACCGGAGGCACCCACGTCCATGACCACAATGCCCGTGACGGTTTCGTTGGGATCGCGCGTCAACTCGATATCGCCGGCGAAATGTCGCGTGGTCGGGTCGTTGGATAACACGTCGAAATTCAAACCCAGGCGCGTACCGGTAAAGGTGCCCGACTGCGTCGGCGCGGTGTTGTTGTTCCAGCTACCTTCCATGGTATCCGGGCTCAGGAAGCTACCGTTCAACGGGAACGGCGGATTGGGATCCTGGATGCTGATGGTACGCGTCTGATTGACCACCACCGCATTGTGG